>DOIX01000015.1 GCA_003511885.1 Cyanobacteria bacterium UBA11153 | reverse complement strand
TGCTTGTTTTGAGGGCAGGGGAGTAGGGGAGAGGGTTTGAGCGATTTTTTCCTAAATGGAAAATATACAGTTTAAATGCGCAGTATCTTAGTTGACAGATGACAGTTGATAGTTACTTAGATTACCCAACTGTCAATTGTCCATTGTTTATTGTCTATTGTTCATTTCCAGCCAATCAGGAAGTAGTAAGTCGTAATGACCTATTTGTGATGGAGGATACAATCCGGCTTCAATAGTTTCGATAATTTTTGGTAAGGCGGCGATAAATTCTGGACCTCTGTCTTTGGGATGAAGAGTCCAAGCTTTAGGTGAGTCTAAAACTCCTCGCACGTAAACTGTTTCTTCCAAGCGTTTGGACACCATTAGTTCCCATGAATCTAGTAAACCTTTACCTGTCAAACAGTTTAGCGATGTTTTGACAGATGTGGGCAATCTGTTTAAGATCGTATTTTTGTAGGAACGCCACATTACTGGTAGGGGTAACAAACTATCGAAACGTTTGCGATTGATGAGGAAGGCGCGACTGCTAAAAAACTTGAATCTATAGAATCCATCTGGATCGCGATCGTAAGGTATCGATTGGTGTAAGCTACCATCAGGAGTGGGTGGGCCAGTTAGAGGTCTAACTGCCATGACTTCTGGATGTTTTTGCAGTAATTTAATACCTTCTAAAATCCAATTGTAACCTGGTTCCTGGTACAAAAGCATATCGCTGTCAAAGTGCAGCACGTAGTCACCTTCGACTTCTTCAAGAGAGAAAATGCTCCCAAAAATCGGATATCCTTTATAATTATGAGTCGATCTGATGGTAGCCCCAAAATGCTTGCGATAGATGCGATCTCGATAAGCGGCACAATAGTCCATATCCACTAGTTTATCTACAACACCAGATGTGAGGAGGCGATCGCAATTTTCCCGCAATTGCTCCATCGAGCCTACTCCAGGGCGATTTACCTTCTCTCCCGATAGTGGGGCGGTATCGATAAACAATACTCTTTCTGTAAAGGGAAAATTACACATCCGCATCAGATGAGGGATAGTCTCCATCATGAAAGGCAGATCCGTCCGTGCTACCATAATTGACACCGCACAAGTCAGAGCCTTCGTTTCCTCATCGTCAATACTATCGGGCACCTTAACCTCCTTAGCGCAATCGTTGTTAAAATCTACTCCTGTTGGTGTTTCTGAGGGTATTTGAGATTCTGACTGCCACTCCCCATTCAGGCGAGCCTGAGAGTCTCTTTTTTCTGTCATGGCAGATATATTATTGGTCAAGTTTCAACAGCATTATCTATATCTTATACTTTACCCCCAGAAACAGCTACTTTTTTAAAAAAGATGTAACTTCTTAAAGAAATATATCAAATGACTTGACATCACCAGAGTTTGAGTAAGACTGGACAGGAGAGACTATTTCAAAAACTAGCGCCGGAAAGGGAGGAATATTATCTATAAGTTAAGCAGATAATTTACCAAAAATGTCGATAATTTACCAATCGAATCATCAGCGATCTCAAATCTTCCCATCGTGGCTGGGAGAGCAAGATCGAATTAGCATAAAGCAACTCTCTTGTTACCTGCTCCTCGGTGGAGAATTGAAAATGAATAAACTATTAACTTTTGTCAAAAAATCGTTAGTTTTTCTCATATTGGCTGTAACATTCTCGATCGTAGAGCCACAACCTGCATTCGCTCATAGACCACACGACGTTATCGAACAAATAGAATTATCTCCAACTTATAACCAAGACCAAACCCTATTCATCTTTGCCAGGGGTAACCTATTTCAATCAAAAGATGGTGGTTCGACTTGGCAAAGAATAGTCAAAGGTTTAGATAACCGAGGCGAATTATCATCTCTGAGTATGTCACAGACAAGGAAAGAAACTCTCTTCTTATCAACACTTGGAGATGGGATATATAAGTCGCAAGACGAAGGTAAATCTTGGGTTAAAGTCAATCAAGGATTAGACACATTAGATATTAGTCTCCTAGAAATGTCACCTCAATCTCCAGATTTAGTATTAGCCACAGGCAAGACAAAGGGACTCTATCAAACCAAAAACGGCGGCGTACTTTGGACTAAAGTTCTAGACACTAATAATCCCATCACAACCATAGGATTTGCACCAGATAATCAAGACCAAATCATTGTCGGAGACAAACAAGGTATCCTCTACTTTTCCACTAATAGCGGAGATACTTGGCAAGCAAGTCCAGCCATTCCCAATAGTGGTGCTATTGTTAGTATCGCTCTATCTCCTAAGTTTTCTTCAGATCGAACAGTTTTTGTGGGGACAGAAACAGGAGGTATGTTTAAATCTACAGATGGGGGTAAATCATTTACTCAAATCAATAACGGCTTGTCGGATCGAAGAATTAGAGATATTGTCATATACCCCAATGGAGATAACCAAAAATCAGATCGATATCTAATTTTAATATCTACATGGGATGAGGGTGTATGGCAATCAAAAGATGGAGGAGAAACTTGGAAAAAATATCATAATGGTTTAACAAAAGACCATCAAGCAGATCAAACAGGATTTAAGTTACCACATTTCACCGACTTGAGTGTTTCTCATGCCTTTAACCAAGATAAAACTATGTTTTTGGCAGGATTTAACGGACTATTCAAATCCACCAATGGAGGAGAGGTTTGGCAAGAAATACATTCCTTATCTACCAGAAGTATTATTAGCCTGAAAGTATCTCCTAATTATGCCAAAGACTCAACCATAGCCTTCGGCACTTATGTCAAAGAACTTTACATCAGTAAAGATGGAGGTGCCAAGTGGCAACTGGTTATGAAAGGGTTAGAAATACCCAGGTTTACCAAAAATTTTAATGAACCCAATCAAGATCCCCGACGATTCTTCGATGTGGCTTTTTCTCCTAACTACGCTTCAGACAAAACCATATTCGCTACAGTATTATGGGATAATTTTTTAAAATCTAACGATGCTGGTAATCATTGGGATATAGTGCCAATTGCCAATGCAAAGAAGCGTGGAAATCGTGGTATGATTATTGTTACTTCACCGAATTTTGCATCGGATAAGACTATTTATTTGGGAACCCAATACGGTATTATCCATCGCTCGACTAATGGCGGTGCTAGCTTTGAGTTTATTGGCGATGTGGGGAATCGCGATTTTAATGAATCGATATCTTTATTGATATCGCCAGATTTCTCATCTGACAAAACTTTATATGCTTTGGGGCCAGAAGGAGTATATAAGACAGTTGATGCTGGGAAGACTTGGCAACCTACAGCGACAGGAAATGCCCTCAAAGATATCCACATCCTTCAGCTAGCGATGTCACCAAACTATAAATTGGATCAAATGCTTCTAGCGGGAACTCGTAGCGGTATCCTCCAAACAACCGATGGTGGTAAAACTTGGGCGAAATTAGCAGGGAATCCTGATGTAGAAACGGGTTATGTAGAAGGGATTGCCATATCTCCAAATTACCAGAGCGATCGCACTTTCCTGGTTAGTGTCAAAGGAAAAGGCTTGTTTCAAACGGTAGATGGGGGAAAAACCTTTAGTCAAATTGGTCAGGCTCTCCTCGATCGGAATTATCAATTGGCTAAGATGGGTGATGTACCATCTGCGGGTATACCCATTCAATTTTCACCTACCTACGCTAGCGATCGCACTATTTATGGATTTGGCTCGGCGAAAGGTGAAGTTTTTAAATCCACAGATGCTGGGAATACCTGGCAAATTCTTCCCGTACCCCAACAGGAATATAAAATTGGCTTCCTGACATCGATCGGTCTCTTCTTCGTAGTGTATCCTAAGCTGAAATTTTTGCTTGCCGCTCTAGGAGGTGTATTGGGTTATATCATTTTCGGGTATTTGCGCTTAGATAAAAAATTACCCTTAAACAAGTTAGCGATTCAAGGAGTTGGTGCCTTTATCGTATTTATCGGAGTATTTCTGCTATTGCGCTAGACGCAATTCGATTTAGTTTAAGAATTTCTTCTGGTTTTAGGGGCGGGTAAAGCTCGTTAATTATGACTTTCACCAATAAACTCGAGCCAAAGCCCGCCCTAACCACAGATTAGAGTTAGATTACAATTAATCTTCAACAGCAGATACAATATCCTCTTGCTCTGGAAATTCAGCTTCCGGTTGAGGACTCGCGCCTTCCTGTTGAGCGCGCATTTTTTCGCGATATTTCGCTGCCATCTCTTCCGCCTTATCATAAACGCGATCGCGATTATTAATCATATCCCCTGGCTCCGGCTCTAATTGCTTGGTTGACAGGGAAATTCGCCCTCTTTCTGCATCCAAATCAATGATCATGACTTTCACTTCATCATTGACATTAAAGACACTATGGGGAGTATCAATATGATCGTGAGAAATTTCGGAAATGTGCAACAATCCGCTCACGCCGCCAATATCAATAAAAGCACCGTAAGGCTTAATCCCGCGTACTGAGCCAATCACCACCTCACCCACTTCTAAGCGGTTCATCTTCCGCTCAACTAGCGCACGACGGTGAGATAGTACCAGACGGTTGCGATCTTCATCAACCTCTAGGAATTTGAGAGGTAATTCTTCTCCCACTAAATCTTCCTTTGGTTTGCGAGTGCTGATGTGAGAACCTGGAATAAAGCCGCGCAATCCCTCAATCCGCACTAGCGCCCCACCTCGATTGGTAGCAAAAACCAGAGAGCGCACCGTCGCGTCTTCAGTTTGGAGCTGCCGCACGCGCTCCCAAGCCCGCATATACTCAATCCGGCGGATGGAAAGGGTTAGTTGTCCATCCTCATTTTCATCCGTCAGAATGAAGAATTCTCGCGTCTCGTTTGACTGTAATACTTCATCAGGGCTGTCAACACGGTTAATTGACATTTCCTGAATCGGAATATAGGCGGCAGTTTTCGCACCAATGTCAATCAGAGCGCCTCTTGGCTCCAAACTGAATACAGTACCAGCGACAATATCACCGGGACTGAAGTGATAATCGTATTTATCGAGGAGAGCGGCAAAATCGTCGTGAGTGAAGCCAATATCTATCGTGCTTGTTTTCTGACTGACCATGTGTGTTGGGTTTCCTTGTTTGATCTCCTTAATGAGTATGCCTGATACTTTTAACCTGGATATCTTCATGGTCATTGATGGCTGCCATGAAAGGACATCTTTAGTACAACATTAGTGTTTGTACTGACAAAGGCGGTATTCCGCATCGCCCTGAAGATACCCCCAAGGCATTGAGCGGTGCTACACCTCGGACAGAGCTTCAAAGAACCAGAAAGTTGGCGATGAAGTTAGCCCTAACCCATAAATTATGGGCTGTGTAGACTTTTTAGTATCTCGATCGAGAACCAATTTTATAAGGTTCGTTGAGAAGCCTAGACAGGCGATCGTAAGTCCAGACAAACAATTATAGCTCAAATTGGCATTCCGAAGCGAGCGGTGGGATCTCGATCCTCCTCGGGAGGTACGCTGGGCAAGGGGTTTGATATTTCCCTGACTTCTGGATCGTTTTGCAGAAGATCTAATGCCTCAACAAAATCTCGAATACCTTGAAATTTACGATAGACCGAGGCAAAACGCACATAAGCCACTTCACTCTCATCGCGCAGGTATTGGAGTACCAACTCCCCAATTTCATTGCTCGTGACTTCTCGTCCAAATCCCTGTTGAACTTCCGATTCAATCTCATCCACCAAGGCTTCCAAACGTCCTTGGGGGATGCCAGTTTTCTCGCAAGCGCGTATAATGCCACGCAATAACTTGGAGCGGTCAAAAGATTCCCGTTTGCCATCTCTTTTGATGACAGTGACAGGGACAAATTCAATCCGCTCGTAAGTCGTGAAGCGGTGCTTGCATTCCAAGCACTCTCTACGTCGTCGAACACTTTGTCCTGCTTCTGTGGCACGGGATTCGAGAACCCGGCTGTCAGTGTGCTGACAATAGGGACATCGCATACAATAAAGTCCTTTCTCGTGGTGGACTTAAAGGCTCTACCTGGATTATGGTAAACCAATGGGAAAATCTGAGCCGCTCTTCATCTATTTGATTTCCTCTTAGTTAAAGGGGAATCAGATAGAATTTGGCGGCTCAGGGCATTGAACCAAACGATCGATTTTTGATGATGACAAGAGTTAACTGCCTTGATTAATCTGATTCACAGAGGCTCAAAAAGAGCCTGCTGATTCGATCTACAGAGAGAGCTGTAGAGGGAGCTACTTTTCAATCCTGGGCGGTTCCCGGAAGGCGATCGCAAAAAATAGAACACCCAGTGCTAAGGCCAGGATCAGTATATAAGCAAAGCTTTCCATGTTAATAATCCCCAATTATTTGCTTTATTTCTAGTCTACCTTGACAAGCAACACTCAAAAGTAAAGAGGCCAAGGAAAAAATTTTCCCCCAACCTCTTTAATTTTCAGTCGCAATCGGTTGTCTATATCTTCCGAGTGGTCAAGTCGCCCACTTTTTGGAACAGACCAAACTCTACTTGTTCTTCTAAGTCAGGATCGACACCTGCAAACACATCTCGGTACAGAGTCCGAGAGCCATGCCAGATATGACCAAAGAAGAATAGCAAAGCAAAGACGGCATGACCGAAGGTGAACCAACCTCTTGGGCTGGTGCGGAACACCCCGTCAGAGCCTAGGGTTTGGGTATCAAACTCAAAAGGCTCACCCAATTGCGCCTTACGAGCATATTTTTTCACATCGATTGGATCGGTAAAGGTTTGACCGTCCAATGTTCCACCGTAGAATTGAACAGTAACACCAGCTTGTTCAAAGCTGTATCTTGATTCTGCCCGCCGGAAAGGAATATCGGCGCGCACGATGCCATCGGCATCCGTCAAGATGACAGGGAAAGTTTCAAAGAAGTTGGGTAAGCGACGCACTGTCAGGTTGCGTCCAGCTCCATCGGTAAAGACTGGATGACCCAGCCAAACTTGAGCTATGCCATCACCAGTATTCATTGGACCTGTGCGGAATAAACCGCCTTTGGCTGGGGAGTTACCCACATAGTCGTAGAAAGCCAATTTTTCAGGAATTGCTGCCCAAGCTTCTGAAGGAGTTGCTCCATCTGCAATACTGGCATCGACACGCCGTGCAATTTCCTGTTGGAAATAACCGCTATCCCATTGATGACGAGTAGGACCAAACAACTCGATTGGTGTTGCCGCAGAACCGAACCACATCGTACCTGCTACCACAAAAGCTGCAAAGAATACCGCCGCAATACTACTAGATAGTACTGTTTCAATATTCCCCATCCGCAGAGCCTTAAATAGCCGTTGTGGAGGCCGGACACTCAAGTGGAATAACCCAGCAATCACACCTACAACACCCGCAGCAATATGGTGAGCCACAATACCACCTGGGTTATAGGGATTAAACCCTTCCGGCCCCCAGGCTGGTGCTACAGGCTGAACGCTACCCGTGAGACCATAAGGGTCGGACACCCACATACCTGGACCAAATAGCCCGGTCAAGTGGAATGCACCAAAGCCAAAGCAAAGAAGACCAGATAAGAACAGGTGAATACCAAACATTTTTGGTAAATCAAGGGCAGGTTCACCTGTACGGGGATCTCTAAATAGTTCCAAATCCCAGTAAACCCAGTGCCATACTGCTGCTAGGAACAACATCCCAGCCAGGATAATGTGAGCGGTGGCAACACCTTCAAATGACCAGAAGCCGGGGTCTGCTCCTGCTTCCCCTGTAATGCTCCAGCCACGCCAAGAACCTGTAATACCCAAACGTGCCATGAAGGGGAGGACAAACATCCCTTGTCGCCACATCGGGTTTAGAATTGGGTCGCTGGGATCAAAAATTGCCAGTTCGTACAAGGCCATCGAACCAGCCCAGCCTGCTACTAGGGCAGTGTGCATTAAGTGTACAGCAATCAGACGGCCTGGATCGTTCAGGACGACTGTGTGTACTCGGTACCAAGGTAGCCCCATTGACTACGCTCCTCCTAGAGATAAAGTTTTTACTTCGATCTTTCTTTTGCTGAAGATGTTAGAAACTACAATGACCCACCCGGGGTTAGGCAAGAACCTCTGGGCAAGAAACCGGATAGTTTCGGACAAGGTGTCCGTCAAACTAAAGATTGTTTAAAGAAGTGTATCTTTTGTTAGAGGCGATTGCAAGAGGAAGGAGGAGTGGGGAGTGGGGAATGGAAGACAAGGAAGACTTTTTTTTCTTTCTCTAGCCCCTATCCCCTATCCCCTATCTAGTGTGGAATGTTGCACAATGTATTAGCGGTAGTCAATCGCTCGATTACCTGGTCTGCTGTAATCAGTCGTTTAAGAACTACTTGACCAATTGTCTTGGCTGAGGAGGCTGAAGCAGCAGGGGTGGGTTTGACTTCCACCATAAGAACCGCATCCTCAACCCGATATAGCCATAATTTTTCCTCCTGTTCTAGGATACAAATGTTCATTTGTACAATTTCGGGTTCGCGTCGCCAAGCATTGATATTCCAAAGCCCGCCGAACTCCCAAACCCTACCGACGATCCAACCTTCCGAAAGAAAAAAGTACTTTACTGTCATCTGAATCCAACTGTCTTTGTCGGAATTATGACCTCTATGGGAGGGATTTGGGTAGATTTGTCAGGGAGTCGGTGTTTTGGGGCAGGAGGGCAGGGGGTAGGAGAGGACGGGAGAATTGTTATTCACAACTCAAAAGTATTCTGGGGAGTGAGGATCGAAACTATCTCAGAACCTTTGTGCTATGAGCGTAGACAAAAAATTACCGACTCTTGTCCGATAAGATAAATATTCAACCGGATTTGAGGAGAGGAGGGTTTAGCGTGAATCTGGGTAAATGGATTGGCTTACTGGCCTTTATCTTATCCATGTATATCTTGTGGCAGATCCGGCAGGTTGTCTTGCTCGTCTTTGCCGCAGTCCTCCTTGCCGATGCCTTAAATATAGTGGTGGAACGATTCTGTCGGTTGGGAATGAAGCGGGGATTTTCGGTATTTTTGTCGATTTTTCTCTTGTTTGCTGTTTTAGTTGGTTTTTACTGGCTAATTGTACCACCTTTTGTCAATGAATTTCAACGATTGATTGAGTTAGTTCCTCAAGGCATTGAACGGTTAAATCAGTGGTTTGAATTATTGAAATCCAGCATTTCTCCAGAGTTTAGAGATCGATATATTCCAAGTATTAACCAACTTGTTCAACAACTTCAACCATTAGCTCAGCGACTATTAGGGGGTGGATTTTCTTTGGCTTTTGGCTCGTTGGCGGTTGTCGGTCAATTTCTGTTGGTGATAATTTTATCGCTAATGTTGTTGGTAGATCCTCATCCTTATCGACAAAGTTTTATCAAGCTTTTTCCTTCCTTCTATCGCCGTCGCGTGGATGAGATTTTGAGAGAATGCGATAAATCTTTACAGGGTTGGTTAATTGGGATTATTTTCAATATGGCTGTCATTGCCGTGTTCAGTTTTGTGGGATTGTTGATTTTGGGTATTCCCCTGGCACTGGCACAGGCAACTCTAGCAGGTATTTTGACTTTTCTGCCCAATATTGGCCCCGGATTGAGTGTCGTACCGCCGATTGCGATCGCGTTACTCGATCCTAATGGGGGTGTGAAGGCGATCGCGGTTTTAATATTGTACGTTGCGATTCAGCAAATTGAAAGTAATTTACTGACTCCCTATGTCATGGCGCAACAGGTATCTCTTTTACCAGCGGTGACGCTTTTAGCACAGGTGTTTTTTGCTACCTTTTTTGGTTTTTTAGGGTTATTTCTGGCTTTACCCTTGACTGTTGTGGCTCAAGTTTGGTTAAAGGAAGTTGCGATTAAAGATATTCTGGATCGATGGGATAATTCTCATTTCAAGTATGGGGAGGGAGTAAAAAGTAGTTTCGATATAGTCTCTGGGGATACTCCTAGAGCATTGTCAGGGATAGAGGAATTATTAGAAGGAGATGTTACGGGTGAGGTAATTTCAGGAGATAGTACGTTTGAGGATAAAATAGAGGGATAGGATTATTGATATAGTGTTTATCGCATGAGTGAAGTACACCTAAAGCTTTGGTAACAAGGGGCTTAAGATCCTTGTTCAGAGAAGCCTCTTGCTCATGTACCTCATCAAACTGAGAATCGCTACATTATGGATTATTGAAATTAATTTATCGAAAATATGAAACTCAGAGAAATTATTGTCAAAAATTTTCGCAATTTGGTAGATGTAACTATCCCTATTGAAGATACTACCGTTTTAGTCGGTGAAAATAACTCCGGCAAAACAGCCCTTCTCGATGCTTTGAGAATGGCATTACCACAAAGAAGTCCAGCAGGTCGTGCTATAATTTTTGATGAGTATGACTACCATATGTCGAAGGTTGAAGACTCACCTCAAACCAGTGAAGGTATTATTATCGAATTGTGGTTCAGAGAGGATGAACCTGATCAATGGCCTAAAACTTTAATTCAAGCTCTTCAACCTATTATTCAATCAGATCCTAACACAAGCCAATATTTCATAGGGCTACGTCTATCAAGCAAATATAATCAAGATAGCAAAGAGGTGAGTACTCAGTGGGAGTTTCTCACGCTGGATGGACAACCTTTAAGAGGAAACGGAGGAAACCCTGTTAACCTGAACAAATTCTTATCCTACATTCGTCTATTTTACTTATCTGCTCTCCGAGATTCAAAAGATGAATTTTCGCCGCGTTCCCAGTTTTGGGGACGGATTCTCCGCGACATTAAAATAAGTGACGAAAAAAGGAATGAACTAAGGGAAGAACTATCAAAACTGAATAATACTTTACTACAAGTAGATCCCAGACTTGAAGCAGTGAGATTATCTTTAGACAATGCTCAGAAAGTTTTAGCATTGGAAACAGGACAAAATACTTCTATCCAAGCACTACCCCTTAAGCCTGTAGAATTGATGTCGAAATCAGAGATAGTTATTAGAGGTCGTGGTAGTGAAGTTGATTTTCCGCTTGTCCGCCATGGACAGGGAACGCAGAGTTTAGCCGTTTTCTTTCTTTTTCAAGCTTATATTGATGTCCTACTCCAACCAACTTTTGAACCAGAAACAGAGGCAATTTTAGCTTTAGAGGAGCCGGAAGCGCATTTACATCCTCAAGCTGCTCGTGCGTTAGCAGCAAATTTAGATAAGGTTAAAAGTCAAAAAATAATCTCAAGTCACTCACCTTACTTCATTCAGGAAATACCGTTCACTCAGATACGGATGTTTCGGCGGCAGGGAGTATCGTCAAAGGTTCTTTATCTAAAGCGATTTTTTACAGCTCATTTACCAAATGAACCTAAGTTAATAACTTTTTGTCAGCATAATTCGGGAAAATTTGAATACGACGACTCTACTTCCATCCTTACTTTAAAGGGAAAAATGGACGATAATGAGAGTCAGGGTTTGCTCAAGAGCGTAAACCAGGAAAATCACAATAAAATTGAGCAACTTTATGCAGAATCACAACTATATCTTAGCGATCAAGAACTAGATAATCTTGAAACTTATGCCAAGCGCATTCGGGGAGAAGTACTATTCGCTCGTGTCTGGTTAATGTGTGAGGGACAAAGTGAATATCTGCTGCTTCGGTATTTTGCAGATTTGTTGGAAAAACCATTGGATCAAGCAGGAGTTACAGTAATTGATTTTCAAAATAATGGCTCCCCCGGTGCTTTTGTAGGTTTAGCAAAGGCTTTTGAAATTCCCTGGATTATGCTCTGTGACAACGATCAGGCAGGAAAGGGCTTTATTAATGAGATTAAGAAGCGTGGAGTCACAGATGATGAATGCGAAGAACTTGCCCGCCCCCTTCCGGAAGAGGGTATAGATTTAGAAATGTTTCTTGTCAAAAATGGATTCGATCAAGAATATAGACAGATTTTGTCTGAACGAAATGTTACTCTAACTAAACAGCCAGGTGAGGATGGATTTGAAGATGAAATTGCCAAACAAATTAGAAAAAAAAAGACAGATTATACAATCGCATTAATTCAAAAACTTAGAGAATCAGGAGCTGATGCAGCGCGTGTTCCTCAATTCTTTGCTAAAGCTATCAATGATATAGTCGCGAAGGTGAACTAGAATGAGCAATGAGCAATTTATGAAAGCGTGGGAACAGCTTAGTCTAATTCAAAGAAAAGCAGCAGAATGGGATGAAGGTTCTCTGCTAGTTCTCGCAGGACCAGGATCGGGAAAAACAAGGGTTCTTACCTGTCGGATAGCGAGAATTTTAGATGCTAGTCGCAATCAAAATTTCCGTATTCTTGCTTTAACATTTACTAATAAAGCAGCAGATGAAATGCGGAGTCGTGTTAGTGACTTAGCACCTGGACAAGAAAGTCGTCTTTTTTTGGGGACTTTTCATTCATTCTGTTCCGATATTTTGCGTCAGCATGGAACACATTTAAAAATTAATCCTAACTTTCGGATTTATTCCCAAGATGCAGATTTACAAGCTGTCTTGAATGATGCAGTGGACGAAGCTAAAAAGAAATCTAGCTTAGTTAGCGATCTCGATCGCAAGACATTACCAGTGATAAAAGGATTAAAGTCTCGTCTGATTTTACCTGAAAACTGCATGAAAGATGAGGTTCTAAGGAAAAATCGACAACTTGCGGAAAGAATGTCTATTGTTTATCCAGAATATGAAGCACAACTCGCTAAAAGAAATACACTAGACTTTAATTCCTTAATTCTCAAAGCGTATCAACTCTTGGAAAAATTTACTGTTTTTGCAAAATTTTACCGAACAGTCTATCCTTATATTTGTATAGATGAGTTTCAAGATACAAATCATGCTCAATATAATCTGATTCGAGTCTTAACTGGAGAACAACACAGGAACTTATTTATAGTGGCTGATGACGATCAAGTTATGTACCAGTGGAATGGTGCAAGTCATAAACGGATCGATGATTTTAGAAAAGATTATTGCCCGGAAGTCATCCAATTGCCCATGAATTACAGGTGTCCTCCTGAAATTGTTCATTTAGCTAACAATCTGATTCAGCACAACTTCTTGAGAACTCTTGATAAAAAACCTATTGAAGCATTTCATCAAAATTATTCTGAAAATATTGTCCGTTTACTCCCGTGTTTTCCCAATTTTGACGCAGAAGCATCTGAAGTAGCTAAGGACATCAAGAAGTTTCATGGAAATAATCCTAGTTCTGTGACTATTTTAGGCAGAAACCGTTGGCTTCTCAATACCGTTGAAGCCGCTTTGCGAAATGAGGGATTATCTGCTGTAATTTCTCAAAGAAAAGATGAATTTGAAAGTACTCCTTTTGTCTGGCTTCATTCTACTTTGCGTCTGGCTAATGACAGACAAGATAGCAAGAGTTTGAATGCTGTATGTGGCACTTTTTCTCAACTCACTGAAGTTAAGGTAGATCCGGAAGAAGTAATTATACAAGCAAATGCCTCGAACCACGACTATCTCAGACACTGGATTGAGTTAGGAAAGCTAAAAGCTTCAAGTCACTTAGCGAAAGAAGCCCTCCTCAATACAGCCAAGTATCTTGGAGAGGGTAGAGACTTTCAAGGATTCAGTGAATTTGCACTCTCATGGTTTGAGCAATTAGTACGGAATCAGCCTAAAAATAATGAAGATCCAACTGCTGAAGTATTTGTTCGCTATGAGGAAGAAAAAAAAGTTTGGCAAGATCTAAGAAAAGAAATAACAGAATATTTTTGTCAGGCGATAACTCTGGAGGCATTCTTACAAGAACTGCAAATGCGTTCCAAAGAATCGAAGATCGAGGATAATACCGTAACTCTGATGACTGTTCATGGTGCTAAAGGCAAAGAATTTGAACATATTTATCTGATAGGTATGGTTGAGGATGAATTACCTTCATATCAAAGCAAACAAAAAGGAGATCGAAGTCCAGAAATGGAAGAGGAACGACGGAATTGTTATGTCGCAATTACTAGAACTATTAAATATTTAACCATTAGCTATGCTGGACAATATAAGGGTTGGGACAAGAAACCTTCTAGATTTCTCTATGAGATGGGATTGATATCGAGAAAAGATCCTTGATAACTGTGTCAAATATTTAGGACTTACGCAGTCACGCTATCAATAGTGGATGGTGCGTTAGCTTGAGCATAACGCACCCTACAGATAGATGCTTTGGTAAGTCCTGATATTGCTAAAATTAAGCTAAAATATCTATACTGAACTGAAAGAAACTATTATTGTGCGTACAATTGCTGAAATTAACGAAAAAATTTGCGATCGCGCTGCTGTAGTCTGGACGGCGGAAGAGGTGAAAGCACGGGTGGCTGACATGGGTGTGGCTCGGATTGCTAAGGAGGTTGATGTCATTACTACTGGCACTTTTGAACCGATGGAATCCTCCGGCGCGATTATCAATTTAGGACATACGGATCCCCCGATTAAAATTCGTAAATGTTGGTTAGATGGTATATCCGCTTATGCTGGTTTTGGTGCAGTAGATTTATATTTAGGAGCAACACAAGAAATAGATTCTATGGGGATAGATGAGATTCCAGATGTTGAAGAATCTAAAGAAAGAGGTGGTGGTCATGTAATTGAAGATTTAATTGCCGGAAAATCCATACATCTAAGAGCAATTGGACAAACAACAGATTGCTATCCCAGAGCTTCCTTTGAAACCACAATTACCCGGGAGACAATTAACCAGTTTTATTTATTTAATCCCCGCAATGTTTATCAAAATTTTATTGTTGGTGTCAATGGTGGAGATCGATCATTATATACTTATCTCGGTCCTCTTCAACCAAGATTGGCTAATGCTGTTTACTCCAATCCCGGCGCAATTTCTCCCTTATTCAACGATCCGGATCTTAATTTAATTGGGATCGGGACTAAGATTTTTATGGGTGGCGGGATTGGCTATGTTACATGGGAAGGTACTCAACATTTTCCCCTGCAAAAACGCCTAGAAAATCGTACACCTGTTGGTCCTGCTGCCACCTTGGCCTTAATTGGAGATGCTAAACAAATGAATCCCTATTGGGTGCGCGGTTGCTACTTCAAAAATTACGGTTCTTCTTTAATGATTGGTGTGGGTGTTGCACTACCTGTTTTAAATGAAGAAGTAGTCAATAGTTGTGCCATACAAGATCGAGATATTGTTGCACCTATTGTCGATTTCTCTATTCCCAGACGGGTTAGACCTACTTTTGGTTCAGTTAGTTATGCTCAACTGAAAACAGGTAAGATTAATATTGAAGGCAAGTCATTACGGGTAGCTCCTTTGGCGAGTATTTTTCGTTCTAGGCAAGTGGCTTTGACACTAAAAGAATGGATTGACAATGGTGAATTTACTCTAACTCAACCTGTAGCATCAATTCCTATGGATCGATCTTTTATTCCTCAAGATATATCTGCTTCTCAAATTGCTTTGGATTAGATATATTCCTGAAAGCTTTCCAGTAATATCGAGTTCAATTTAACTGAATTCCTGTTCGCTGTGTTGTGGGTCGGTTGAGATACAATTTGTCAAGAAAACCGGAAATCTGGCTTGTAGGGCCAGTTTACGATCGCTCCTTTACCCTTGAGATGACCAGTTCAATTGCCAAACAGATTACCCATATTCGCCAAGAGCTACCGACCGAGGTGAGGCTAATCGCTGTCAGCAAGCAAGTGTCAGTAGATGCCATGCGGGAAGCTTATAGCGCTGGAGTGCGGGATTTTGGTGAAAGCCAAATTCAAGAAGCAGCAGCCAAGCAGGCTTGTCTGGCGGATTTACCAGACATCAACTGGCATTTGATCGGACATCTTCAGAGTAACAAAGTCAAAAAAGCCTTAGAAATATTTACGTGGATTCATTCCTGTGACAGTCTCGCCCTAGCCCAACGCTTAAACCGATTAGCCTCAGAGCTATCCTTAAAACCAAACGTCTGTCTCCAAGTTAAAATAGTGCCAGATCCCCATAAATATGGTTGGACGATACCAGAACTGTTAGCAGACTTACCAGAACTCGATCGGTGTGATATGCTGCAAATTAAAGGACTGATGACGATTTTGCCTCTGGGATTATCGGAAGCCGAAAGTCTGGCAGTCTTTGAAGGTGCTAGAAATCTATCTCTCCAGATTCAGGCGCAAAACTGGTTAAATCTGAACATGGAAGAATTGTCGATGGGTATGTCAGGGGATTATCATCTCGCAGTACGAGCTGGTGCAACAATGGTAAGGCTAGGGCATGTAATTTTTGGCGATCGCTTGCCAGTAAAGTAAACAAGATAGGACGGACTCCAGACCAAGAAAAGCCTATCCTCGCGATCGAGCAACTGAATTGAGGTGGTACATAGCGATTTATCTCCCCAATTCTCTTAGACAATAGGCTATCGTGTTAGTCTATTGGGCAGAAGTTGTGATGGAGAGTCAGAACTTTGCTCCCTTGGAGACGTTGCTTTCATGCTTTGACTTGTTGGGTAGCTCCCTCACCTCAGTTCTTCAAGGACTAAGGGATGGGGAAGAGTTAAAAACTTACTCCTCCATCGCTCAAGGCGGCAAGCTCTTCAAAGCGTTTTCCGTCATTTTTCCTCCCTCGTCATTCAGACACAGGGTTTCTCAACTTCCGATATTTGTTATGAACAACCTGTTTACCAAGTTACGGGATTTTGTAGGGTTCAACGATCCACCCGAATACGATGAAGAGTATTATGACGATCCAGATACCTACCCAAACAACTATCAGCCAGAGCAACCTCCAGCAGCACCGCCGCCGGAGGAAGAGCGTCAGCCCCGACGTAGAGTTCGGGAACGTACAGTAGGATCGGAATCAGGAATGGGATCGAGTTCGATGAATAATGTGATTGGAATGCCTGGATCGGTTAATGGAGTTGCGGAAGTCGCCGTGATCGAGCCGCGATCGTTTGAAGAAATGCCCCAGGTGATTCAAGCTTTGCGAGAGCGGAAGTCTGTGGTCTTAAATCTAACGATGATGGACCCAGATCAAGCACAACGGGCTGTAGACTTTGTGGCAGGCGGTACTTACGCTATTGATGGTCATCAAGAGCGGATTGGCGAAAGTATCTTCTTGTTCACCCCAAGCTGCGTTCAAGTTAGCACTCAGTCTGGTGTGGTTCACGAAGTTCCTTCCTCTCAACCTCGTACCTCTCGTCCTGCCGCCCCATCTCCTGCTTGGGCATCGGAAGCGGAACGAATGGCTCAGTAACTATTTGAGATTTCAGATTTGAGATTTGAGATTTAATTAAAAATCCTCGATCCAAAATCTAAACTCTTTTTCCGATTAAATTTGCAGACACCCTAAAATCAGGGAAGCAAAAGTTTCACAAAGGAGTCTTTCTGTGTCCGTTAAGCTTGGCATAATTGGTGGTGGAGTTATGGGATCTGCAATCTTATCCCGCCTGCTGGAGCAGGAGATTTATCGCCCTAATGATGTACTAGTGAGCGAACCAGATACTAACCGACGTGAGATTTTGCTCCAGAAATACGGGGTGCAGGTTACCTCAGATAACCAAGCAGTGGCTGGAGTATCTGAGGTACTTTTATTAGCAATTAAACCTCAAATATTTGAGGTAGTGGCTAAAGATATTACTCTGGGAAAAATTGACAATATGAAATTACCAGAAGATCGATCTCTGGTAATTTCAATTTTAGCAGGTGTATCTTTGGGGCAGTTAGAAGAACTATTGGGAGATCGACCAATCATCCGGGCAATGCCCAATACACCTGCTACTGTAGGAGCAGGAATTACGGCGATCGCGCCGAGTAAATTTGTCGGTTCTATTCATCTGGCAAAAGCCACTGCGCTCTTTGGCGCGGTTGGGGAAGTGGTGGAAGTTCCAGAATATTTAATGGATGCGGTTACAGGTTTATCTGGTTCTGGCCCTGCTTTTGTGGCAATTGCGATTGAGGCTTTAGCAGACGGAGGTGTAGCTGCTGGTTTGCCAAGAGCGATCGCATCTAAGTTGGCTCTTTCTACTGTATTGGGAACTGCTCAATTATTACAAACAACTGGTATACATCCTGCTGAACTTAAAGATCGAGTCACTAGTCCAGGTGGTACAACCATTGCTGGAATCGAACAGTTGGAAAGTTACGGATTCCGTTCCGCACTCATTAAAGCTGTACAAGCTGCCAAAAATCGTTCTCAGGAGCTAGGTGGGTAGTTTAGTTTTTGTGATTTGTTGTTTGTGATTTGTGATTTGTGATTTGTTGTTTAAAGATACAAAGACATGAAGAAAGAGTATCAGTTTTATGGAGCAGATCAAAATAAGTTAATCATATTCTCCGAAGCAGGGCGTATAAAATCTTGAATTGAAGCGCAATAGTGTATAAAATCTAAAAAATGTCAGTAGCCGTCCTTTGGATTATTCTAGCACGATCGCTGAAACAACGCAATACCGTAAATTATTAAAAATTATTTGCAATAAACTCCACGAAGTTAAGCCACTTTCAGCGATCGTTTGTTAAGTTATGTAAATTGCGTACTTTTTTTTGAGGGAGATAGCTCGGGCGTGAGGAGGAAACTCTCTACGGGAAATCCCGACATTCTGGACATGAATCCTTCAAAGAATAGCGATCGGCTTCGCGGAGGCCGTTGGCAATCGCGAAATAACCAATCACAAACAACTAATAACAAATAACTAGGGCTTGCTGTATAAGTCATTAACCTTGACAACAATTAGCTTCGAGTGCTGTCTTGAGTTGGGAAAAGTACCAGGAATAAGAGTTACACCCCTGAAAATTCAGACAGTTTTTCACGGAAACTCGAAAATTGTGCCACACAAAAAACCC
>DOIX01000028.1 GCA_003511885.1 Cyanobacteria bacterium UBA11153 | reverse complement strand
AGCTACCAAATAAAATAGCTACCAAATAAAATGGCGACTAAATAAAATAGCTACCAACTAAAATGGCTACCAACTAAAATGGCTATCAGGGCGGTTAAGAAATTCTCAATTCCTCAAACCTTTAATTTTCCAGCTTTCTTCCCCAATCCCTAGTAAGAAAGCCCCTGGTCCCTTGCGATAACTTTTCGTCTACTCACATTTCAAAGGTAAAATCTGTAAAATTACGATCCACCTCCTGAAAATTTGTCCTCACGCCACTTCTGCGAATCCCGCCATCTTGGATATCAAATCCCACAATCTCTCCATCCATTTCTGGAATAATCCGACAAGCATAAAGTCCAGATTTTTCGGACATGAGTACATGAGGTTGCTGATTGCTAAAATCCTTCAGATTTGAGGCAGTTAAACCCTGGAAGCCACCCGATTTTCTGGTGAAGGGAGAAAAATCATTTTTTGCCCATGAGGAGAAGACAAGCTCGTAATTGCCTTGAGGATCTTTATATAGTTGGGGGACTTCCATTTCTGAATAACAAGATGGTTGGGCAATAGGTTGTAAATATTCCCATTCTCGAAAATTACGATCTTTTAGTCGCAAACAGCCGATAACTCCATTTCTACCAATGGGATCTTGAGTTGATTTGGCGGAAAGTAGCATATATATTTGATTATTTTCTCTAAAAATAAATGGATCTCGCCAAGCATGAGTGGACAAATCTCCTTGTAAATTTTTAGGAAGATAATCAAATCCCGGCTCAATTCTCAGCGAGGATAGTTGCCAAGAAGATGTGGATATACTTGACGAATAAGCAATCCCAATATTTTGGGTCATGCCATCATCTTGTTCTCTATTTCTTGAGGTGTAGAATAGTAAAAATCCATTACTAACTTTAATAATATCCCCACTCCATATAGATGTATTTGCCCAATGGTTTGGCAATGCGGTGAGGACACGATAATCTCGATCGTTTCCCCAGTCCATTCTGATAAAATCTGATGTAGTAGCATGTCCAACACAAGATGCAAAGTGATGTTTATCGCTAGAAACTAAGATTTCATCAGCATTAAGATAGAAAATATGAAAAAGTTTACTAGCTGAATCAAAATAATACCAAAAATCCCAAACGTGACGACTCGGATGTCGCATTGAAGGAAACATATATAATTAACTCTTTTAACTTTTGAATGCGTGAATGCGTGAGGCTACTTTTTCCCAATTAACCAATAGGTAACCATTTCACCCTTACCCTTAACTGCGATCGCGCCTCGTTCTTCCAAGAGATAATTATACTTCAATCGTTCGTAAGTAGCTTCGGTCACTTGAATCATTCCAGGCAAGCCGTGATTCTCCATCCGACAGGCAATATTAACCGTATCGCCCCAGACATCATAAGCGAATTTTTTCGTACCAATGACAGCGGCTACCACGGGTCCGCCGCTGTTAATCCCGATACGCAAACGGAGGGGTTCCCCAGTAGGCCAAAAAAATTGCGCAATCGCATACTGCATATCTAGCGCCATATCAGCTATCGCCTCCGCATGATCCGGGCGGACTAATGGCAGGCCGCTAGCGATAAAATAGGCATCACCGATAGTTCTAATTTTCTCCACACCACGATTTTGAGCAAGTTGATCGAAGATGGAAAAAATTTGATTCAATAGGCTTACCACATCTCCCGGAGGCATCGGGCGAGTATTCGGAGAAAATCCCACTATATCGCAAAATAAGAATGATGCTTCTTCATATTGTTTGGGAGTATAAACTTGTTTCTCTTTTAGTTCCTCAACTATAGATTCAGGTAAAATATTCAGTAATAAACGTTCAGACTTCTCCTGCTCTTTGCGGAGGGCGTTTTGCAGAGATTGAATATTGAGATGAGTTTGGACGCGAGCGATAACTTCCTCCGCTTGGAATGGTTTCGTAATATAGTCTACACCACCTACAGAAAAAGCCTTAACCTTATTAAATACCTCATCAAGAGCGCTCAGAAAAATTACCGGAATTTGAGATGTTTTTGGATTAGATTTCAGCAGTTGGCATACCTCATACCCGTCCATTTCCGGCATACAAATATCCAATAGAATTAGATCGGGTGGCGCAGCTTGTGCTGATTTCAGAGCCAGGGAACCGTTGAGTGCCTTACCCACATTATACCCCTGTTCTGTTAATAACTTTGATAACAAGCGTAGGTTAAATGGTGTATCATCAACAATCAGAATATTTGCCTTCGGAGTCTCAAATTGATAGTGATTCATACCTTAATCTATACCTGTTCAATTAAGTCCATAACTTGCTGAAAAAGAAAGTTATCTGCCCAATCCCTTAAAGTGTTTGCTAGGGGAGAATCAGTAGCAGGGATTTGCTCGCACAATCGAATAATTTCCAAATCGGAACATTTAACAGCAGCTAGATTTAGCTTTTCCACCCACTCCCTAGGCATTCTCGATAAGTAAAGATTGAGAGATTGAGCAGAAGACGTATCCCGCGTTTCCTGACTAATTAATTTACCCTGAATTTCCCGATGAGATAGATGTAGCTGTTTTTCATTTTTCATCGGAGAATCATCGTAGAGATAGCGCACCCCTAACAGTCCCGCAATTTTTTGCCAAAGGATTTCCTCCCGGAATGGTTTCCGCATAAAATCATCACAACCTGCTGACAAAATCATCATTCTTTCCTCCTCAAAAGCACTAGCAGTCAGAGCAATAATTGCCGTAGTTGGACCTTGGGGATGAGCCTTAATCCGTTGAGTAGCTTCATAGCCATTCATTACAGGCATCTGAATATCCATTAAGATGAGGTGAGGAGAATAAATTGCCGCAATTTCAATAGCTTCTCGACCATGGTTAGCTTCCCGTACAGAGAAACCCACTGATGTCAGTAACTTAACTAACAAAAGACGATTCTCCTGACAATCTTCAACCACTAAAATGCGATATTTTGGTTGATTTGGTGCTAAGGCCAGAATTTTGCGAGTTTCTTCAGGTGTCTCCAGTGCAATTGGTTCAGGAGGATCGACTTTAATATTAAAGCTAAATATTGTGCCTTTCCCGATAGTACTGTTAACCTTAATATCGCCCCCCATCAGTTGCACGAATTTTTTGCTAATTGCTAAACCCAATCCCGTACCTGCCTGAGATTTTCGTCCAGTTTCTGTTTGTCCAAAGGCAGTAAATAATTTGTTTATCTCTTCTGCTGCAATACCGAATCCCGTGTCTTCAATTGCGAAACTAAGGGGTATATATGGGTGGCCTGTAATGACCTCTAACCCCTTTTCTTTGACTCCATTCCCCATTTCCCGATCCCCCAAGCTCACCCGCAGTGTTATGCTTCCCGCTTGAGTAAATTTGATCGCGTTGCTGAGAAGATTTGTCAGAACTTCACGCAGTTTTCTTTCATCAGTTTGGACGTATTGGGGAACATCTGAGGCGCAATCCACAATTAGCTGCAATCCTTTGCCTGAAACTTGGTGTTGCAGCATATCTTTCAGGGTATTTAACAAGCGGTGTAAATTAAAGGTAGTGGGATTTAATGTCACCCTACCCGCCTCAATTTTGGACATTTCTAAAATATCGTTAATCAAGTCTAGCAAATGTTCGCCAGAACGATTAATAATATCCACATATTCCTGATGTTCTTCAGAGAGTAAAGAATCTCTCTCCATCAGTTGACTAAAGCCGAGGATCGCATTCAGCGGAGTCCGGAGTTCATGACTCATATTCGCTAAAAATTCGCTTTTTGCTCGGTTAGCCGCATCAGCAGCATGTTTAGCTAGGGCAAATTGCTTGGATTGCGCCAGGAGTAAAACTCTTACATCAAGTAACCTTGGCTCTCCGTCTTCCCAGAGGGTGACAATTGGCTCGTAGGCAAAAGCTGCTGGTCTATTCAGGGCAAATTCCACCGCTTTGTCGATGGAACAATTTGCACTGAGGACTAGATATTTTTCCAATAATCTTTCTGGTAGTCCCTGGGTATCCAGATTAGTAATCATCTTCCACATATATTGAATTGGTCGTCCCATAAAGGTATCCAAGCCATCAGGACGACTTAGCCATTCAAAGAATTGAATCCTGGAGATTGTTCCCAGAAGTTTTCTACCAGTAGTAATCATGACCCCTGGTAGTTCGGGACGCTGACGAAATTCTGCCTCTACAACTTTTCCCAAAGTTATTAAGCTAACTTTAAAGTCGCAGCTAGGAAGGTCTGCCAGCGTTGAATTAAGTGCGATTTTATCTAAATTTTGAACAAACACAATTGACGCTTTGTGACTGGGGTATGTACAAGATCGATCCAAATTTGCGCTCAAAGATATCACCTTCAGGTCAGCTTCTGGGTGTAGGGTGTCAGGTATCGGGTATCGTATTTTTTCCCGACTCCAGACACCCTTACTCCGGAAACAATCTGTCAGAGCGCGACTCAGTATGACTTGTTGATGCCTGTCCCTGACGCTCGGATGCTCCCTCCTTGGGAGCGTTGATTGGTACCAGGCTACAGAGGAGAACATCTAGTAGGCTGATACCTTGAAAACCGTGGTGATTTTTTATAAGGAATACTATTAAGCTAATCTGAAATTCGCCAGGAAGCAAGAGTAATACACCAGATATTTAGTTCAGTCGTTTCTCACTATTGATTATAGGATTTTAAACGGTTAGATCCAAGGGGGATTATTTTTTTGTAAAAAGAAAATTTATCTTTGATTTATAATCTCATGGCAGCTCTGAATATCCCCAATCCACCATTTGCCGAGGCTTTCAGGCATTTTTCTTTTGGGATCGAGTGTGAAAAATTTGGGAAAATCTGGCCTAAATATGATGGGATAATTGCGATTGCTTCTCCTGCTCTAACCCGATCGCAATCCATCATTTTGAACCTGTATTTCAGGTGTATTGCAGTTATAATTAAGTCAGGATAAAGGTTATAAAAGAATTGTATTACACTCAAACTATCGCAGTTTTCCGTTACAGAAAGAAGGTATAGCGAGGGACTAGAGGCTATTGGCTCTTGGCTCAGGAAGAAAACTGTAAAATCAAGGGTTTGAGGAATTGAGAATGTCCTAACTGTCCTGGCGGTTGCTATAAATGGAAGAGTATACCTCTTGCCAAAGTCAAATTTACCCCCGGCAGGGTTGTTTCATTCTCCCTTGAGAAATTAGGGAGCAGGGGCGCAGGGGAGAGGGGGAGAAAAAAAAAGTACCTCCTTATCCCCCTTGTCTCCCTTGTCTCCCTTGTCTTCCCCATCCCCTTCCCTCTAATCGCTAACCTCTTCAGGTAGTATTTTGACGCGGGCAAATTTCAGACCTGTGATACCTTGGAGTGGTTCAACCGTGCCGAATTGGATCGTGGTATCCACCCAACCTTCGCGAGTTAGATAACGGAGATAATGTTCGTATTCTTCCCACTCTTCCTTAGTGGAATAGACTAAAGTCAGCATTCCCGGTTGAGTAATCCGAGTTTGATCCTTAACATCCACCGCCTTATCAATGCGTTTTTTGACAATTTCATAGCGGGTATCGCGGGTACTGCCGCGCAAATCGAAGAGTTTTTCAGTTTGTTCGTCGTGGAAAATGTCAACAGTGGTATCTTGTACCAAAATCAGATAAGTTACTTCAAGGATTTTTTCATAGCGATCGCGCAATTGGAAACAGACGCGGGCGCATTCGCAGATTGCCCGTAGCTGCTCGTACCGTAAGGCGTGGAGATGAAACAAAGAAAACTTCTGATTGATCGAAGATCCTACATAAATCATGTGATCCATACCATCGGTCAGTTCCACATCGCAGTAATGGGGTAGAATTTGCTGCATCCGCATCTGAGCCGTATCCCAAGTTTCCCGCAATTGACTGTTAATTTCGTGAATCATGCGATCGTAGCGATTGCGGGCAGCATAAACGCTGCGATGATCGTTAGCACAAGCTTCTTCGTAGGCTTTGACAGCGGCGGATGCCGAATCGCCACATTGGCGAAAATAATCAAAATAAATTTCCAGATTATCTCTGAGATATTGAACCGCTGTCACTTCCGCATCTACCATAATCCCATTGCGCAAAGTTTCCTGGTAAGTTAATAAGTCCTGACGAAATTGCTGTAAAAAGGCCAAATCTTGATGTTCGCAAACAGTATCTACGACAGCCACAGCTAAGTTAAACTGAGCCAGTAAATCGGCTTGGATTGCTTGATTGCGTTGTTCCGAAGATCCCCGAATATCACAGATACCATACATCGGGTAAACATTGGTAAAAACAATGGCTTGAGGAGGTAGTCCCCAACTGCGCCTTTCTGCTTCTTCCAAAAAGCGCCATTCCACAGCAGGATGGATATGGCTAAATTGTCCTTGGACACCCTGACGCAAAGCCGCACTCAAAGCCGGAATTAAAGCCACGGCGTGGCTGACATCAAGAGGATCGAAATTTTTGGGTTGCTCGCTGGTTAATCCCACCATTCCCATTAGTTGTCCCAGGGAAGTATCTCCATCTGAGGAGGTAACAAACAGAGGAATCAGTAATAGAGATCTTACTCCCCGATCGAATAACATTTGTTCTAATTTCGTCGGACAATCGCTTCTGAGGTTGGGCACCAGCCAGACGCGATTAGCTTGCGCTGCTGCCATAAAATGGGAACCTTCCAGAGAGTCGAGAGGATAGATTTTGCTCTGGACAATCCGATTATCTTTGCTGGTGAAAAGCTTGGCTTGTTGACCTTTGACGCTTAAGAGGAGCAGATAATCGGCATGAAAGAGCGATCGCATTTCGCGATCGAGCAAGCGAAACTTCTTTGGGCGCAAGACAGAATCGTGTTCGATGAGCAAGTTGATTAAGCGTCGGATTGTCTCTTGATCCGTGACATCCAATCCTTCCCACAAAAATTGACCTTTGACTCGATAATTGTCTAACTGCAACCGCTCGATCCAACTTTCTGTAGCTAATACCTCCTCTGGAGGTAAGCCAGATAATTTCTCGTCAGCAAACTCATCCTGTTGCGGATCGATTCGTTCTACCTTAAGATGTTCGGAACGGAGCCAAAACTGAATCGATCGGGGTTCGGGATGGCTGGGGGAATGAAGGGAAACAATCGTTGGTCGATCTAGCAAACGCCAGTGGGAACAGTCTATCTGATATATGTCCCGCAAGACTAGAGGTAATAAATGACGGCGATATAATTGTTCTTGAGCTACTGCGTCAAACTCAGCAAACAAATCCCACAGACGGATACCCTGACTATGCCAGTTTCCGGTGGGGGGAGTGATACCCATTAACCGACAAAAGGAGTCGTTGGCATATTGCAGGGTAAAATTACTGGCTTCAACAACAGCCATTAAGAGTTTACTATAATTCTGAAGACGAGCTAGCCAGTTGGTAGCGTTCAATTTCGTTGGATTGGTGAAGTTACCGCGATTAGCTGCTGGATTGCGATCTAGGGAATCGCTTAAGGGGGCAGCCAGGGTTTCGGGTGAATTGTCCTGATTTGAGCTTGACATAGGAAAATTTGCCATGAGTGGCTATAGCTGGATATAATATAAGGTTTGGCTGTACCTGGTGTACTTAATTTACTTGTAGCGTTTGGTAGTAACTTTGAAAAATCACAAAACCATCTCCTCTCAAAATCAAATCCCCTGGCAAAGGCGTTTCCAGTATAACTTCGATAATTTTATGTCGAAAGGGGGGGTGTCGGTCTTTCTGTCTCTAGTATCAGCCTTTTTCACTGCCTTTGTGTTAATGACACTTCTCCGTGCTACTGCGGAAAAAATATTTCCTAATGATTATGTTAACGATTCCTCTGAGTTACTCTGGGAAATATTTGTTGAGTTAATTGGGCTAAGAGATACGGGGGATGAGGCTAATTTTTCGGCTAAGTTTGTGGGGATAGTTACTATTTTTGTGGGATTGGTATTGTTTTCTAGTCTAGTTGCTTTCATTACTCAGGAATTTGAATCAAAACTATTGGCTCTCCGGAAGGGAAAAAGCTTGGTGGTTGAAGAAAATCATACTTTAATCCTAGGATTCAGTGACAGAATTATAGATATTATTCAAGAATTGGTAGTTGCTAATGAATCTGAGTCAGATGCGGTTGTCGTAATCCTTTCTCAAGAAAGCAAAGAAGAGATGGATGATTTTCTCCGTAATAATCTGGGGGAACTAAAAACGACGAGAGTGGTAACTCGCAATGGCTCCATCACCAGTTTAAACGATTTGAAGAAAGTTGGAGTGAATGTCGCCAAATCAGCCATAGTTTTAAATGAAGCTAAAGGTTCAGATCCAGAAGCAGTTAAAAGCTTGGCCGATGCACGGGTGGTTAAAGCTATATTAGCTATTGTGGCTGCTAATGGTGAGGAAAATTTGCCTAAGATAGTGGGAGAATTGCACTCCCAACAATATCGACGGCTAGCGGAAAATATTGTTCCAGGTGCAGTCACCACCCTCAATGAGGCCGATATTCTCGGTAGAATCTTAGTCCAAACCTCCCGAAGTGCTGGATTAGCTACTGTCTATTTAAACTTAGTTGGTTTTGAAGGTAATGAATTCTATTTTTATCGCCCTGATTCTGGTTGGCATGGTGTCACCTTTTCTCAATTGCCATTTCATTTCTCCAATGGTATGGCACTGGGAGTGCGTCATGGAGATGGTACTCTGACTCTAAAACCCAATAAAGATTACCAACTTACGGATCTTGATGAGGCGATTGTCCTTGCAGAAGATGATTCCACAATCAATTTTAACCCTAATTCTCTGATAGAAGCCCAAAATGTTGGGTATCTTGACTATTTGCCAACCCTTGAACCAAAAATTGAAAAGTATTTGGTATTGGGATGGAATAACAAAGCCCCAATTGCTCTGAAAGAATATGTAGGATATCTGGCAGAAGGTTCCCAAGTAGATTTGGCAGTAAATGAGTTAGGGGAAGAAGTTCAAAGTCAATTTGATAAGATTGTCAAAGCCCATCCCCATATCAAGATGGATGTGAAGGAAATAGATGTCAATTCAATTAGTCAACTTAAAAGTCTCAATCCCCATGAATATGACAGCATTTCTATCTTAGCTGGAACCGGAGAAAATGCGGAAGAAATTGACGCAAAAACCCTGACTATCTTGTTGGAAATGCGCCAACTATTCCGAGAATATTCGGACAAAACAGGAATGAAAGTTACCACTGATTTAATTGCGGAAATTATTGATTCGCAAGAAACAGATTTAGTAATTAAGGCGGGAGTAAAAGACTTTGTATTAACTAATCAATTCGTTTCCAAAATTCTCGCCCAGGTTTCTCAGGAACCAGATGTGATGTCAATCTATCGGGAGTTATTTTCAGCAGAAGGAAGTGAATTATATATTAAGCCTATATCACTTTATTTTCCAATTGAAAAAATTGGCAAGTTAACCTTTGCTGACTGCGTACTAGCGGCGCAACACCGTAATGAAGTTTGTATTGGTGTCAGAATTAGCGCTCAAGCTACAGATAAAGATAAAAACTTTGGCATTGACTTAGTACCGAGAATGAATAAACGACTAAATCTGACTTTCAGCGATGCCCTCATTACTCTAGCAGACGATCAAAATTGAGAGAATGGGGAGTTGGGAGGAGAGTTAGCTCTCTTGTAGTTGCGATCGCAAACTGCTTTTTTTGGTAAGATGAACTAAACTCACTCGGGAATAAGGTGCGATTTAGAGGAGGTATGAGGTAGAGAAGAAAAATTAGCCCTCTTCCAGGAGAAACAATCGGGAGGGATGAGGATGGAAACTATAACAAGTCACAACCAATAACTAACAACTAACAACTAAGAACTAATTATGTTTGATGCTTTAGCGGAAAGGCTAGAAGAAGCCTGGAAAAAACTCAAAGGCCAGGATAAAATATCCAAAACCAATATTCAAGACGCATTACAAGAAGTGCGTCGAGCTTTGTTATCTGCCGACGTTAACCTACAAGTAGTCAAAGACTTCATTTCAGAAGTTGAAACCAAAGCCCAGGGAGCAGAAGTAGTATCAGGTGTCCGTCCAGACCAACAATTTATCAAAATTGTTTACGATGAGCTAGTGGAAGTAATGGGGGAAACAAATGTCCCTCTCGCCCAAGCCCAAACAGCACCAACCATCGTCCTGATGGCAGGGTTACAGGGAACAGGGAAAACCACAGCCACAGCCAAGCTAGCCCTTCACCTCCGCAAAGAAGAGCGCACTTGTCTCATGGTTGCTACCGACGTGTATCGACCTGCGGCAATTGACCAGTTGGTCACGCTAGGACAACAAATAGAAGTTCCTGTATTTGAACTAGGGACAGATAATAACCCAGTCGAAATTGCCCGTCAAGGTGTAGCCAAAGCCAAAGAATTGGGTGTAGATACCGTAATCATAGATACCGCAGGCAGGCTATTCATTGACGAAGCAATGATGACCGAACTTGCTCAAATAAAAAATATCGTACAACCTGATGAGACACTACTAGTAGTAGACTCAATGACAGGTCAAGAAGCAGCAAACTTGACCCGCACCTTCCACGAACAAATTGGCATTACCGGAGCAATTCTCACCAAATTAGATGGCGATACCAGAGGAGGTGCAGCCCTTTCAGTCAGGAGAATTTCCGGTCAACCGATTAAATTTGTCGGGGTTGGCGAAAAAGTAGAAGCACTCCAACCATTTTATCCCGACAGGATGGCATCCCGAATTCTGGGAATGGGCGATGTCCTCACCTTGGTAGAAAAAGCCCAAGAAGAAATTGACATCGCCGATGCTGCCAAAATGCAGGAAAAAATGCTGGCAGCCACATTCGACTTTAATGACTTTTTGAAGCAAATGCGATTGCTCAAAAACATGGGATCCCTGGGTGGATTGCTGAAAATGGTTCCCGGTATGGCAAAACTCAGTAGCGATCAGTTACAAAAAGGAGAAACCAAACTCAAACAAACCGAAGCCATGATTAACTCCATGACGATGGAAGAACGGAAAAACCCCGATTTGTTAGCAAGTTCACCCAGTCGCCGTCGTAGAATAGCAGGAGGTTCAGGTTATACAGAGCGAGATGTTGGGAGTTTAGTGAGTGAATTTACCAAAATGCGATCGCTCATGCAGCAAATGGGTCAAGGTAAACTAGCCGGAATGCCCGGTATGGGCGATATGTTTGGTGGTATGGGTATGGGTGGCGGTGGTCGTTCCCAACCTGGTTGGCGCGGCGGCGGGCAACCCAAGAAAAAGAAAAAGGATAAGAAAAAGAAGGGATTTGGTCAGCTTTGAATTGAGGTGGGGAATGGGGAAAATTTCTCCCATCCCCGGCTTAAAAGCACAGAGCTTTGATTACAGCAACCACCACAGCGGTTAGGATATAGAGAGATTGAGGAGAGGTTAATCACTGAAGTGACTACTACGAGCAGTGGGCGTTTAGTGACGGTGGTGCGGGCTTAATTTCACTATCTTTGTCGAAAAATCCCTCTCTATGGGAAACTGGGGAATGTCAAAATTGAGAAGCCTGACAAACTGCCCCCAACCCGATTGCGAGAAAGATGCGAACGACTAAAATTGAACGAGTACGCGGCGTTAACGATATCCTACCGGAAGAGTGCGCGATCGCAACCCAGATCGAAAATACTCTCAGAGATTGCTTTGCCTCTTTCGGCTATCGTCCGATTGATGTACCCTTGATTGAATATACTGAACTCTATTTGCGGAAATCTGGTGAAGAAATCGCAGCTCGGCTGTATGATTTTATTTATCGCAACCGCCGTCTCTGTTTGCGACCGGAACTTACGGCTTCAGTAGTTAGGGCTTATATCGATCATCTTCAAGGTTTACCTCTACCTGTCCGTCTCTATTATGTCGGGTCTGCTTTCCGTTATGAAAGACCTCAGAAAGAAAGATACCGTCAGTTTACCCAAATGGGAATAGAATTAATCGGGGTAACGGGTGGTATGGCTGACGCGGAGGTAATTTCGACTGCTTGTCAAGGCTTGAATGCCCTGGGGTTAACTGGGTATCGTCTCTATTTGGGACATATTAGTGTTGTCAGTAAGTTTCTTGATAGTTTACAGATAGAAACTCGTCTCCGTAGCTTTTTGCTGACTCAAATGGAAGTTTTGCGCAAAGATGGGAAGGCGGAAGTGGAACGTCGATTGTGCGATATTTATCCTGCTTTTGAGTTGTATACTGCTAATCGGGAATTAAGTCAAGAAAGATTGGCTGATGAAAGTCGCCGGATTCAAAGATTGACTACTTTATTTCAGGATATGGAGGAATCTGAGGCGCGGGAATCAATTCTGGATTTATTGGCTAGTATGAATGTTGAACTGGGCGGAAATCGGGATGCTCAGGAAATTGTAGATCGCCTTTTGGGTAAAATGCAGCGTCAGGATCAAACTGCCAGAATTAGTAAGGCGCTGGAATTTATGAGGGAATTGGGACAACTGGTGGGAGAGCCAGCGGCGGTATTTCAGGAAGCAGAAAAGCTCCTATCAGTTTACGGTATTGATTATGCTGGATTGGATCGGTTACGGGAGATTATTAATACTTTAGAATTCTATCATCTCGACCAAAGTCAAATTATTCTCGATTTGGGAATGAGTCGCGGTTTACAGTATTATACGGGGATGATTTTTGAAATTCATCATGGTAGTGGAGGAGAAACCCGACAAGTCTGTGGCGGTGGCAGATATGACGATTTAGTGGCTACTTTTGGGGGAAGACAAGATACGCCAGCTACAGGTTTTTCTTATGGTATGGAAAGGTTACAAGTTGCTCTAGAAGCAGATGGGAAATTAGGTAAAAGTAGAGGATTTGTGGAGGTTTTAGTCGTACCAGTAAGTCAGGAAGATGCTGGCTATGCGATTGGTGTAGCGCAGGAATTACGCCAAGCTGGATTGCGAGTGGAAATGGATGTGAAAAATAAGAGCGTTTCCAGTAATTTTGAGTATGCGAATAAGCAAGGAATTCCTTTTGCGATCGCAATTGGTCCTGATGAACGACGCACGGGCGAAATTGTCCTGAAAAATATGGCTTCTGGCGAGCAGCAAAGGATGAAAGTTAGTGAGGTTGCTAGTCAATTTGACCAGCGGATTTAACAGGGGAGGCTCGATGATTTTCTGATTAATTTGAGTGGAGAATTTGGAGAAAATAGTCCCTATTATTGATGATTGATTCGAGCGCCCATCGACAATCAAAAACCACCAACTAACAACTAACAACTAACAACAAAAATAAACAACCAATGACTAATGATAAATCGATCAGACTGGCTTTACCGAGTAAAGGAGCATTAGAAAGATCAACAGTAAGTTTACTTGCCGCTTGTGGATTAAACGTATCGCGCCCTAATGAAAGACAATATGTGGGTTCAATTCCAGCCTTACCAAATCTGACAGTACTTTTCCAACGGGCTGCCGATATCTTCACTAAAGTCGAAGAAGGGAGCGCCGATTTAGGGATTACAGGCTATGACGTAGTTGCCGAACAAGGCGTAGGACAGGATAATGTAGTAGTAATTTGCGATCGCCTCGGCTATGGGCGATGTCAGTTAGTTGTTGCCGTACCGGAGAGTTGGATAGATGTTTCTTCCATTGAAGATTTAGCCGAATTAACTCTATTATTTAAAGAAAAAGGACGAACCCTAAGAATTGCTACCAAATATCCCAACCTGACTCGGAATTGGTTGTACGAAAAATTGATCGTACATTTCTCTTTAGTAGAAGTCCAAGGCGCAATGGAAGCCGCACCCAGCATGGGTTATGCCGATATGATTGTCGATATTACTAGTACGGGCACTACCCTGCGGGAAAATCGCTTGAAACAGATTGATGGCGGGAGTATCTTGGATTCCCAAGCCTGTTTGATTGGCAACAAGCGATTATTGCAAGAAGATGAAACGAAACTAGAAATAACTAAAACTATCCTAGAGCTAATTGAAGCAAATCTGAGAGCGAAAAAATATATCTCAGTTACAGCTAACGTTCAAGGTAACTCAGCCGATGAAATCGGTAATGCTTTGATGACTCAAAGTCAATTAACTGGGTTAACAGGATTGCGAGGGCCTACCATTGCCAAAGTCTATTCTCATCCAGAGGATAATTGGTATGCTGTTACTGTTGTTATCGAACAGAAAATGTTACTCTCTACTGTTAATCTACTTAGAAAAGCAGGAGGTAGGGATATGACTGTTTTATCCCCAAATTATGTTTTTAGTTCCGAGTCTCAGAATTATCAGCAATTTTTGGAAAAGTTAAAGTGAGGAGGGGGCGTGGCTAATTGCTAATGGCGTGTAAGGGCGAAGCATTTGTGTATAAATGTTAAAATGTATCGATATAAGTGCGTGAAGACTTCGCCCTAATGGAAGAAAGACTAATTGCTAATGGATCGAATAAATAGAGCATATAGCGTATTTTATTTAGTCCAAAACTTGCGGTAGGGGCGAAGGATATGGGGGATCGATTGTTGGATAAACCCAAAGTCTACAGTCCATATCCTTCGGGAGCATCCCGCCCAAGGAAGAAATGCAGGTTGTATTCTTCCTCCCCCCTTTGACAAGCAGGGCTGTTTCATGTTCAAATTTTGAAAAAGCTAGAAAGCAGCCTGGTCGAGATTTTCAGCTCCTAAATTTTATTAAAATAAAATTGGGGATTAATTATTACGAAAAACCCTCATTCTCCCCTGCCCCCCTGCTAAAGAAGCCCCCCTGCCCTCAATTTTTCAACCGAGAATGAAACAGCCCTGCTTTGACAAGGGGGGCTGGGGGGGGTGAAAACTTTGGCAAAAACAAGTATCTTTGCCTTTATTGGGATGCTCCCAATGCTTCGCCCTTCCTGGGTTGGAAAACACGCCCTAACCCCTAACCTCTAATTTAAAACAAAGGAGAACACTGTGGCACATACTATTCTTACTGAAACCTGTGAAGGTGTAGCGGATTGCGTTGATGCTTGCCCAGTGGCTTGCATTCATGAAGGTCCAGGTAAAAACATGAAAGGGACTGATTGGTACTGGATTGATTTTAGCACCTGTATTGATTGTGGTATATGTTTGCAGGTTTGTCCTGTAGAAGGTGCAATTGTGCCAGAAGAAAGACCAGATTTACAAAAAACTCCACAATAGTTATTAGTTATTAGTTATTAGTTATTGGTTATGGCATCGACCCCATTCTATACCAGCGCGTACTGCTACAGATGGACAACCGCTTAAGATATCTCAATTTAAGACAACAATCAGAGTAGCTAGAAGTTTGTAATAGATTCACCTCGATCAAAACAAGGCTAAATTGTGGATTATGGTAATCAAGTATCTGGATAAATATCTGACTACTCCAACTACCCAGCGCTCAAATTCAGGAATATTCTGGTTTAGTCTCAGTCTAAGTTTTGCCGCCCTTTACGGATTTTTTGCCCTGCAAGAAGCTTTTAGTGCCGATTTTGTGGTGCAAGACGATGTGCGCCAGCATGTATTTTGGATGCGGCGGTTTTTAGATCCAGATTTATTTCCTAATGATTTAATTGCTAATTATTATCAATCAATTGCCCCAGGGGGATTTGCTGCTCTTTATCGATTGATAGCAAAGATGGGGATGGATCCATTAATTTTCAGTAAGTTATTACCACCGATATTGGCCTTGAGTGCAACTGCTTACTGTTTTGGTTGTGTCATGGAGATTTTACCAATTCCAATGACAGGCTTTATTGCTACCTTGCTACTAAATCAAAATCTTTGGATCAAGGATGATATCTCTTCGGCGACATCAAGAGCATTTTTGTATCCCTTATTTCTGGCATTTTTGTATTATTTACTCCGGCGCTCGTGGCTACCTCTATGCGTCACTATCATCCTAGAAGTGCTTTTTTATCCTCCTTATGTATTAATGTCTGTTGGTCTTCTTTTTGTCAGACTTTGGCGCTTTGATAAGGGTAGGTTACGTTTATCTCAAGATCGCAGTAATTATTGGTTTTTTGCCATCGGATTTGTCGTGGCGATAGCAGGGTTATTACCGACAATCTTAGAATCTTCAGAATTTGGGGGAACAATTACTGGTACTCAAGCTCGGACAATGCTGGAATTCTCTCAAAATGGACGGAGCAAGTTTTTTCTAGATAATCCTTGGGAATTTTGGTTTTTTGGGGAACGAAGTGGCTTTTTCCCCATAGAGTGGAAAACGATGAATCATAACTATTTCATGTTAATGTTTTTCGCTGGTTTATCCTTGCCAATTTTACAGCGCTATCACGCTATTTTTCCCCTAGCTAAACAGATTGAAAAGGAAGTATTTATTTTACTTCAGATCGGGTTAACATCTCTAGGGTGGTTTTTGCTTGCCCATGCTACGTTATTTAAGCTTTATCTTCCCAGTCGCTACAGCCAGCATAGCTTGAGAATTGTCATGGCTTTATCGGCTGCGATCGCACTTACTCTAATTCTAGATGCTCTCTTCCATGCTTGTCAGGAGCTAAGTGTTACTTTACCGAGGATCGTCTCCTCATTAATTATGCCTAGCTTGGCATTGGGAATCACAGCCCTGTTAAGTGCGATACTCCTAATCTACCCACTCTTTTGGAAAGATTTTATGGACATTGGTTATATCAAAGGCAAAGATCCAGAATTGTATCAATTTTTTCAACAGCAACCTAAAGATATTTTAATTGCATCTATTGTAAATGAAGCGCGGAATTTGCCCAGCTTTACTCAAAGATCTGTCTTAACAGCAAGAGAATATGCCATACCTTACCATTTGGGCTACTATACCCAAATTCGTCAGCGGACAATTGACCTAATTCAAGCTCAATACAGTCCCGAAATCAAGGAATTAAAAAACTTTATTCATAAGTATGACATAGATTTTTGGGTACTGGACAATACTGCATTTACCCCCACTTATTTACAGGAAAATCGCCGAGATGTCAACCAAGTTTGGGTTAGGCAATATCAGCCCGCAGTTAATAATGCTTTGGCACAATTACAGGAGGGAAATATCCCAGCATTAGCCAAAATTACACCTCGTTGTACTGCTTTGCAAACCAGTAATTTTATTGTCATAGATACTGATTGTATTTTGCAAGAATCTTCTTGAGTAGTTAAGGAAACATAATATTACTATGCTCGCCTCTCGTCTAGACAAATTGTTAATTGCCCCCCAATCTAATAAATTTAATCCTCAAGTAATATTTTGGCTGAGTTTAAGTCTAACTTTCGCTATTTATTACGGCTGGTTGGCGCTACAGCAAGCCTTTGAATATCAATATGTCATCCAAGATGATGCACGTCAGCACGTCTTTTGGATGGAAAGATTTATCGACAAAGATGTGTTTCCTCATGATTTAATTGCCGATTATTTTCAATCGATTGCTCCCCCGGGATATGGAGCTATTTATCAATTGATGGCAAGTCTAAAAATTCATCCTATTTTCCTCAGTAAAATCCTACCACCTATTTTAGGAGTAATCGCTACAGTCTACTGTTTCGGCTGTGTAATCCAGATTTTTCCAGTCCCAGTGGCTGGATTTATTGCCACCTTATTGCTCAATCAAAATCTGTGGATGAAAGATGATTTAGCGTCAGGAACACCTAGAGCATTTCTTTATCCATTATTCCTCGCATTTTTATACTATTTGATCCAGGATTCATGGCTACCAGTTTGTGCGTTAATACTACTGCAAGGAATGTTTTACCCTCAGTTTGTCTTCATCTGTGCTGGTATCCTGATACTCAGACTGTTAAACTGGCAAAATAGGTGCGATTGGAGGTTATCTGCTGTTGGATTAGGAGTTGCTGGTTTAGTAATATTACCCTACGCTTGGCAACAGTCGAAATTTGGTCCTGTGATTAGCGCTTCTCAAGCTAGACTAATGCCAGACTTTTCTTTAGATGGGAGGGCGCGCTTTTTTGTTGATAATTCTTGGCAGTTTTGGTTCCACGGACAACGGACTGGTATCCTACCATTAGAATGGGGTGATTTACCCTATAATTATTTTCCCTTGATCCTGGGTATCGGGTTATCTTTGATCCTACTAATACGCTATCGTCTTTGGTTTCCGTTAGTCGAACAAATTAAGCCTCAGATTAGGGTATTGCCAGAGCTAGGATTAGCCTCTTTAGGGATGTTTTTTCTTGCCCATGCTCTCTTATTCAAGCTCCATCTACCAAGTCGTTACACTCAACATAGCCTGCGAATTTTGATGGCAATTTCGGCGGCAATATCGCTGACAATTATTTTAGATGCTATCCTCAATCTTGGCAGAAAATCTGGCAAACCTTATCGGAAAATCAGACAGATTTTAGGACTAGCGACAACTGTATTATTTGCAACTATACTGGTGAGTTATCCCAATTCTCTCGAAAAATTTCCTTCAGTTTCTTATAAAATAGGTAAATCTACAGCCCTCTATCAGTTTTTTCAAGAGCAACCCAAAGATATTCTAATTGCCTCTCTAGCAGAAGAAGCTGGTAACCTTCCTAGCTTTGCCAAACGCTCGATTTTAACAGCACGGCAATATGCCATACCATATCATCTGGGGTATTACAACCAAATTCGCCAGCGAAGTATCGATTTGATTAATGCTCAATATAGTCCTGATTTCCAGGAGGTAAAGAACTTTATTCACAAGTATAAAATAGATTTTTGGCTCCTGGACAAAACAGCATTTACACCGGATTATTTAACGGAAGATCGCAAAAACTCAAATCGAGTTTGGATTAGGCAACATCAAACTCCTGCCAATGATGCACTTCAGCAATTGCAAAATGGTACAATTCCCGCCTTGTTAGCTTTTACTAAAACCTGTGCTGTCTTTGATACTCATCATTTTACAGTAATCCAAGCTGACTGTATTATTCGTAAAACCTAAGTAGGTAGGAATAATAATTAATTATGACAAAAAACCTCATTCTCCCCAGCTCGATAGCGAAAGAAGCTCTCTGCTCCCCAATTTTTCAAGGGGAAATGAAACAACCTTGGGATATAAGGGGGGTTGGGAGGATCGACTGTAGCAGGGATTGAGAAAATTGGGATTACTCCGTTTCCCGCTGAGGAGGGGTTTGTCGGATTATGCAAGAGATTTAATGTATTAATATGGGGAGTTGGTATAACTAGTTTTGGGATAACTTGTCCTATAATAATTTGAAATAGTAGCGCATTAGCCATACTATAAGTCCAATAAGCTGGACAACAGCTAAATTAGACAGGACTTACGCAAAGCATCTATCTGTAGGTGCGTTATGGGAAAGCTAACGCACCATCTACTATTGGTAGCGCGACTGCGTAAGTCCTATTAGATTGTGATGATAGGCAATCTTGTAAGAGGTAAAAGGCAAGAGTCAATATCCAATTTAACTGTCCATCAACTTATCCATCTGTCTAGTTACTATCCTAAAGAATTAAATGTCGAATTCAGCTAAGAATAATTCTCCCCTTTTGGAAGTCGAAGAGGTTTATGCAGGATATATCAAAGATCTCAATATCCTGCAAGGGATTAATTTTAAGATTTATCCAGGTGAATTGGTAGCCGTAATTGGTCCAAATGGTGCAGGAAAATCAACATTAGCCAAAACTATATTTGGCTTATTAACCCCAAATCAAGGGAAAATTATCTTTAAAGGAGAAAATGTTACCAACCTAAAATCTGATAAAATTGTCCAACGTGGGATGTGCTACGTGCCCCAAATTGTCAATGTCTTTCCCTCTCTGACGATAGAAGAAAATTTAGAAATGGGAGGATTTATTCTCAAAGGTGGGTTAAAGCAACTGAAAGAAGAAATTTTTACCATGTTTCCCCGACTCAAGGAAAGGCGATCGCAAAAAGCGGGTACGCTGTCTGGTGGAGAAAGACAAATGTTAGCCATGGGAAGGGCTTTGATGCTGAAACCAAATTTACTCTTATTAGATGAACCTTCAGCCGCTTTATCTCCCATATTAGTTAATAGCGTATTTGAGCAAATTAAAGCCATTAATCAAAATGGCACCGCCATTGTGTTAGTAGAACAAAATGCCCGGAAAGCATTAGCCATGGCGGATAGAGGCTATGTCTTGGTAGATGGTTGCGATCGCTTTGAAGGGACAGGAGAAGATTTACTTAACGATCCCGAGGTAGGAAAATTGTACCTGGGAGAGAGTAAAGATTGATTAAGAGATCGGGAGCGTTATGATTAATTTAAGTGATTTGCGATCGCGCCCGCCATTGCTAAAATTGCTATTTGCTAATGCCCCACTACAGTTGCCCTCCTAGCTCCCCTCTCCCACTAGGCAGGGCTGTTTTATTCTCCGTGGAGAAATTGGGGGCTTCTTTGACAGGGGGGCAGGGGAGCAGAGGAGAATGAGGGTTTTTTGTAATAATTAATCCCTAATTTTATTTTATTAGGATTTAGAGTGACAAACTCTCTTACAGCTCAGATCTTACACCATTCTCAATAAAGAGCTACAATCCTTAATATTTCGTTGATGTGGTCACCAAAAATTAAGCTTTTTCAGGCTTGATGACATTGGTGCAAGATCTCAGTTACAGTCTACTTTGTAGCTTTTTCAAAATTTGAACATGAAACAGCCCTGCCTTAATAAGGGGGGTTGGGGGGTCAATCTGTAGCGCTATTTTAGTCTATTGGTATAAACTATCCAAATGCGTTGTCCCTAGGTTAGAATCGCATTATACCAAATCCGCTTTTCAAACCCCCGTTATCATCTTAATCATTTTTCGCCCCTGCCCCCTACCTAAGAGCCTTTTTTAAGATAAAGGGGGTAATTAACCCGGATTTGGCATTACTTAAGAAACAGTCTTTTCGACTGACTAAATATGTCAGGCTATTTACGCCATCCCAATAATTCCCCGTTAATTACTCAACTGCAAGCTGTGTCTCAAAAACTCAGTCTGGTCATAATCCTAATTCCTAGTATGGTAATTTGTGGCTGGGTATTTAATATTCCATTCCTCAAAGGAATCCTTCCCAATTTGCCCACCATGAAGGTTAATACCGCTGTTTGTTTTATACTGGGAGGAGGATACTTATGGCTGTCTTCTGTAAAATTTAACCGAAACACAAAACAAAAAAAAAATAAAATTAAATCGATTAAATTTTTCTTGGCATTATTACTAATAGTAATTCCTCTCCTCACCCTCATTCAATATGGTTTTAATATTAATCTGGGAATAGATGAACTATTAATGAAACAACCTGAAGCCCCTGGCAGTGTTGCAGCACCAGGAAGAATGGCTCCCAATACGGCACTGGCTTTTCTGTTGGAGGGTTTAGCTTTCCTCCTATTCAATTTGCCTCATCCTCGCTATTTAGCAGCCCAAATTATGGCAATTGGGACATGGCTACTTGGTTTTTTAGGAGTATTAGGTTATCTCTACCATACCACCTACTTCTACACTGCTGGTTCATTTACAGGGATGGCAATACACACGGCAATCTCTTTGTTAATTTTGAGTCTTGGTACTCTTTTTACCTGTCCAAATCGAGGAATCATGATCCTGATAACTAGTGACAGTGCAGGTAGTTTAACGATCCGACAAATCCTACTAATTGTCTTAATTTTACCTCCTTTAGTAGAAGGATTATCGGAACTTGGCTACCGCTTATATATTTACAGCAAAGATGCACAATCAGCCGTAGAAAGTATTTTAAACATCATTCTATTTTCTGGATTACTTCTTTGGAATGCTTATAAAATTAATTGTTTCGACTCTCAGCGCCAACAAGCACAAATAGAATTAGAACAGGCAAATATTAGGCTACAAGCAGAATTATCTAATCGGCAGTCGGCAGAGGCGGCACTTCAAGTATCTCAGGAGCGATTTTCTGGGATTCTGGAAGTTGCTAATGATGGAATTATTTCGGTAGATAAGGATTATCATATTATTCTATTTAATCAGGGCGCAGAAAAGATTTTTGGCTATCAATCTAGTGAAGTAATTGGTCAATCTTTAGACTTGCTATTACCAATTCGTTTTACTATAGCTCATCATCAACATATCACTAATTTTGGTCAATCGGGTGGTAAAGCACGGAAAATGGGGGAACGTCAGGAAATTTTTGGTCTCCATAAAGATGGTACAGAATTTCCGGCTGAAGCATCTATTTCTAAATTAGAAATTGGTGATGAAATCCTCTTTACAGCTTTTCTGCGGGATATTAGCGATCGCAAGCGTATTGAGTTAGAATTACTCTCTACTAGCAAACGTTTGCAATATCTAGTAACTGCCAGTACTTTAGTCATTTTTAGCTGTAAACCAGAAAGCGAATATGGGGCTACTTTTGTCAGCGATAATGTCAAGGAAATCCTTGGCTATGAGGTTGAGGATTTCCTTGAAGAATCTACCTTCTGGCTTAACCATGTCCATCCAGATGAGAGAACAAAAGTTTTTGATAATTTATTTAAAATTTGTGAAGAAAAATACTACACTAATGAATATCGATTTCTTCATGGTGATGGCACTTATCACTGGGTTTACGAACAAATAAGATTGGTAACAGATGACAGGGGTAAGCCAATTGAATTTGTCGGTTTTTTAGCAGATATTAGTGGGCGTAAACAAGTTGAATTAGAATTGCAACAGGCAAAAGAAGCCGCCGAAGTTGCTAACAAAGCCAAAAGTATTTTCATCGCCAATATGAGTCATGAACTCCGTACCCCCCTCAACGCCATTCTCGGCTTTACCCAAGTGATGATCCGTGACTCGTCTCTCACCCAGAAACAACGAGAAAATCTGGAAATTATCAAAAAAAGTGGGGATTATTTACTAACACTAATTAATGATATTCTAGATTTATCCAAAATTGAAGCTGGAGGAACTACTCTGGATGAAAATAGTTTTGACTTAATCGATCAATTGCACTCGATTCAGACAATGTTTCACCAAAAAGCTGAAGCAAAAGGATTACAACTTCATCTAGAGATTGCACCTGACGTTCCACAATATATCAAGACAGATCCCAATAAACTTCGTCAGGTACTCGTCAACTTACTAGGTAATGCCATTAAATTCACAGAGAAGGGCAGTATTACCTTAAGACTCAAAAATCAAACCTCAAACCTCACAAAGAGAGAAGATAACTCTCCCAGCGATACTTACTATCTCCAATTTGAAGTTTGCGATACTGGTGTAGGGATCGCTCCCAGTGAAATACAGACTATCTTTAACGCTTTTACCCAAACCCAAGCCGGAAAAATGTCACCAGAAGGTACAGGCTTAGGATTAACAATTAGCCGCAAATTTGTCCAGTTAATGGGAGGAGATATTAATGTTATAAGTACCCTTGGTCAAGGTAGCACATTCAGCTTTGAAATACCAATTTCCTATGCCCTAGCTACAGATATCAAGCCCACCCAGCCCCATCGCCAAGTAATTGGATTAGCACCAAATCAACCCCCTTACCGCATTGTAGTTGCTGACGATCAACTCGAAAACCGCCAACTCCTCATGACATTATTAACTCAATTAGGATTAGAGGTGAGGGAAGCAAAAAATGGAGAAGAAGCAGTTGCCTTATGGCAAGAGTGGCAACCCCACCTCATCTGGATGGATATGAGAATGCCTGTCATGGATGGCTGCGAAGCCACCCAGCAAATTCGTGCCAGTATTGCAGGGGAGACAGTTGTAATTATCGCCCTGACTGCCCAAGCCTCAAAAAGCGATCGCACTTTAGCACTTTCCGCAGGTTGTAACGATTTCCTGAGCAAACCTTTTCAAGAAGATGCTTTGTTTGCCAAAATGGAAAAGTATTTGGGATTACAATATATATATGCTAAAACGAACCAACATTCACCAACCAGTCAAAAGTCAATAGAGGAAAATCAGACCAAGGCCATCACTGGGGAAAGCTTATCAGTAATGCCAAGAGAATGGATGGAAAAACTCCATCAAGCTACCCAGTTATGCGATGACGAAGAAATTATGAATCTCATCGAACAAATTCCCCCAGAATATACCTATCTCATTGCTGATCTTAGCAAGATTACCCGCGATTTTCAATTTCAATTAATTATCAAGCTAGTGGAAGATGCTTTTAACTCTCTCAGTTAATCTTCTTCATTTCAATACCATTACCTACACCAGCTTATGAAAAATGAACCCATAGCAACCATTCTCATTGTCGATGACTATCCAGATAACCTCAGATCCCTCGCCGCCATACTCACTATCGAAGGTTACAAAGTGAGAAAAGCCATCAGTGGCAAAGTAGCCTTAGAAACTATTCGTTCCCAACCCCCCGATCTAATTTTGCTCGATATCAGAATGCCAGATATGGATGGATATCAAGTCTGTTTAACCCTCAAGTCATCCCCAATAATATGTGATATTCCTGTTATTTTTTTGAGTGCTTTAGATGATACAGCTAGTAAAGTTAAATCCTTTAGCGTTGGTGGGGCTGACTATATCTCCAAACCATTTCATGCCGAAGAAGTCATTGCTCGCGTTGAAAATCAATTACGCATCCAGAAACTCTCCCAACAACTTATCGATAAAAACGCACGCCTCCAAGAAGAAATTAAGATTCGCCAAGACGTACAAGAAAAGCTAGAGAAAGCTCATTTTAACTTAGAGAAACAGGCCAGAGATTTAAGGGTAACTAACCACAAGTTACAAGAAGCATTAGCCCAACTTCAACTGACACAAACAGAAATACAACAGCAAAATGAAATCTTGCTGCAATCAACTCAGAGAGAACAAGAAAAAGCACAAATACTAGAAGAAACACTAGCAAAATTAAAATATACTCAATCCCAACTAATTCAAAATGAAAAAATATCAGCATTGGGGAGAATGGTAGCTGGGATTGCTCATGAAATCAATAACCCTGTCAGCTTTATCCATGGGAATATTTTCTATGTAAATGATTACTTTAAAAACCTAATCGAACTGATTAAATTTTATCAAAAAACCTATCCAGATCCAACGCCAGTAATTAAAGAAATAGAATCCAGAATAGATTTAGAGTTTCTCATCGAAGATTCAGAAAAATTGATCAAATCAATGGCAGTAGGGAGTCAGCGTATTCAGGAGATTGTTCTCTCCCTAAAAAACTTTTCCAGACAGAATGAATCGGAACTAAAATCTGTAGATATCCATGAAAATATCGACAACACTTTAATGATTTTACAACACCGATTAAAAGCAGTAGGAGATCGTCCGCAAATTGAAGTAATTAAAGACTACAGCCAATTACCAAAAATCAACTGTTATGCTGGTCAGTTAAATCAAGTATTTATGAATCTCCTGTCTAATGCTATTGACGCTGTGGAAACTCAACCAAGCCCACGGAGAATTAGCATTCACACTGCTTTAATCTCCAATTTAAAGTTGCTAGATACAGTCTCATATGCTACCTTAAAAATTAAGGACAATCATCATCAAGAACATAATTGCCAATCTCTGATAATTATGATTGCCGATAACGGGCAGGGCATGAGCAAGGAAATTCAAAAGAATATTTTTGAACCATTTTTTACCACCAAGCCCGTCGGTAGAGGCACAGGATTGGGATTATCAATTAGCCATCAGATTGTCGTAGAAAAACACGGCGGTAAACTTAGCTGCATTTCTGCCCCAGGATATGGAAGTACATTTATTGTCGAAATTCCCATCTGTGCATAAAATCAATTGTCAATAGTTAATTGTCAATAGTTAATCCCTTAGTTAATCATCAACATTCTCTTCTCCGACTCCCCCTGCCTCCCAGCTCCCAGACTCCCCACTCCCCCAGTACTCTCCACTGATGCGCTATCGTAGTAATTAAACTAACCCAATCACAGAGGGTTGCCATGAGAAAGTTTCTGTTAGCCTGTTTATTCATCGTCGCCATCGGATTTGCCCTGTTTAACTTTAAAGGTTTGGCAAGTCAAGGCGAATTTCAGTCAATTGTGCTGGATTTCCGGGAAGATATCCCCGCCGCACAGATTGACAGCGAAATAAAGGCAATTTCGCAAAAATACGGAGTCACACCCCGACTCAATAGCGAATTCTCCCAAACCGACAATATTTATATTTTGGAGGGGAATAAACAAATCTTGGATAAACTGAGAAAATCCCAACTATCCAAGGAAACCGAATATATCGAACCCAACTACCTCTACAGTGCCTTCTATACTCCCAACGATCCCGACTACGGAAAGCAGTGGAATCTCCGCAGTATCAACGCAGAAGCTGCATGGGATGAAACCAAAGGCAGAGGCATAACCGTAGCCGTCATCGATACTGGAATTACCCCTGTCCCCGATTTAGAAACAACTAAATTTGTGGAAGGATATGATTTTGTCAATGACAAAGTTAATGCCTTTGACGATAATGGACATGGCACTCACGTTGCGGGCACAGTAGCCCAATCTACTAATAACGGATATGGAGTTGCCGGAGTCGCTTACGAAGCAACTTTAATGCCATTAAAAGTATTGAGTGCAGGTGGTAGCGGCACAATTTCTGATATTGCCGAAGCCATCAAATTTGCCGCCGATAATAATGCCGATGTCATCAATATGAGTCTCGGTGGTGGTGGCGAAAGCCAATTAATGCAAGAAGCAATTAACTACGCCCACGCCCAAGGAGTAGTTACGATTGCAGCAGCAGGTAATTCTGCTCAAAATTCCGCATCTTACCCCGCTCGTTATCCTCACGTTATTGGTGTTTCCGCCCTAGATTCCGTTGGCGAAAAAGCCCCCTATTCTAATTATGGTGCAGGTGTAGATATCTCCGCTCCTGGTGGCAGTGAATCAGGTAAAATTATCCAAGAAACCATTAATCCTCGCACAGGTGAAGCTATTTTTGCTGGTTTCCAAGGTACGAGTATGGCATCACCTCACGTTGCAGGTGTAGCAGCATTAGTTAAAGCTAGTGGCGTTACCAATCCTGATGATATAGAAACCGTCCTCGAACAATCTAGCCGTAAAATAGAAGACGATCCTCTCAATCATTTTGGTGCTGGACAATTAGATGGAGGTGCAGCAGTTAAACTCGCCACCAAAGGACAACTTAGCTTCCGCGATTTCTTCCGTTGGTTAGAAAACAATGGCTATCTCAATCTAAAATTCTGGTTTGATGGCGGTGCAGTTGCCCTATTACCAAAAATTTTAATGGTAGTTGGTTCCTATCTCCTCGCTTGGTTTTTACGGAATTACCTATCCTTTGGTTTAAGTTTATCCACCGGATTAATTGCAGGTAGCTCGGGACTATTTTTCCTCCGAGGATTATACATCTTCGATTTACCTCAATGGCCCTTACGAGTCATGGGAAGTTCCATTCCCGAATTAGGTACAGCAATTCAAGGTAGCAGTATCTTAAATCCAATTTTTGCTAGTATCTTGATTCCACTAGTTTTAGTAGTCTTATTCCTCGGCAATCCCCAATGGAAATGGGTAGCCATTGGTTCCGCAATTGGGATAGCCAGTTGTTTAGCAGTCAGTGCAGTTATCTCTCCTCATCTGTTATGGTTAGGTAGCGGTATGGCAGCACGTTTATTCCTGGCAACTAATGCTTTACTTTGCTTTGGACTTGCATATTTAGCCAGCAAAGGTGAGGGTAAATTTGCATGAGCATTCAGGTAACAGGTGTCATCGAACACAAAGATATCGGGATAGGTACTTGGGCATTAGTAGCAGATTCGGGAGTAACTTATGAAATTATGGATACTCCCGATGAATTACAGAAACCCAACCTCAAAGTACAAGTTACAGGAGAGGTAAGAGATGATGTCATGACTTTAGCAACGATCGGTCCTGTTTTAGCACTTAACTCTTTTAAGGTGCTTGATTGAACAGATAGTTTCGACTCAAAGTAGGGTGATGAATCTTCACCCTGCTGACTTGATATAGCCAAAATGGAAGATTCCCAGATGAACGCAGTTAAAAAAAGTCCGCAAGCTATCCTTTTAAGGATAAATGATTAAACAAACTCAATTTATCACTAATTTTTTATCCTCTGTTCCTCCAAGCAATCGAAGCTTTTCCCACCACAAGGCTTGCCGAATCCCTCATCTTCATACAATCGCTGCAAACCAAACCTTCTATTAAGCTGCTACGCATTTAATTTGTATATCCCCACACCCTACACCCCTTTCGATAAATTTACTATCCAATTTAGGGCTTGCTGTATAAAGC
>DOIX01000252.1:11953-12189 GCA_003511885.1 Cyanobacteria bacterium UBA11153 | reverse complement strand
GTTACCGAATTTAGCGATAAGGATTCGCTCGTGCCTCTTGTCGTTACCGAATTTAGCGATAAGGATTCCTTACTACCTCCTGTCTTTACCAAATTTGACGATAAAAATCCACTAGTAACCGATGGAGTTACCGAATTTAGCGATAAGGATTCACTCGTGCCTGCTGGCGTTACCGAATTTGACGATAAGGATTCACTCGTGCCTGCTAAAGTTACCGAATTTAGCGATAAGGATTC
>DOIX01000252.1:11016-11582 GCA_003511885.1 Cyanobacteria bacterium UBA11153 | reverse complement strand
TTACCGAATTTGACGATAAAAATTCACTAGCACCCGATGGAGTTACCGAATTTAGTGATAAGGATTCACTCGTGCCTGCTGTTGTTACCGAATTTGACGATAAGGATTCCTTAGCACCTGCTGAAGTTGCTGAATTTAGCGATAAAAATCCACTAGCACCCGATGGAGTTACCGAATTTGACGATAAAAATCCACTAGCACCCGATGGAGTTGCTGAATTTGACGATAAGGATTCACTCGTGCCTGCTGTTGTTACTGAATTTGGCGATAAGGATTCCTTGACACCTGCTGTTGTTACCGAATTTGGCGATAAGGATTCACTCGTGCCTGCTGGAGTTACTGAATTTGACGATAAAAATCCACTAGTTACCGATGGAGTTACCGAATTTAGCGATAAGGATTCCTTGGCACCTGCTGAAGTTACTGAATTTGACGATAAAAATTCACTAGCACCCGATGGAGTTACCGAATTTAGCGAGAAGGATTCGTTACTACCTCCTGTCGTTACCGAATTTGGCGATAAGGATTCCTTAGCACCTGCTGAAGTTACCGAATTTGGCGATAAG
>DOIX01000252.1:6822-10717 GCA_003511885.1 Cyanobacteria bacterium UBA11153 | reverse complement strand
GTTACCGAATTTAGCGATAAGGATTCCTTTGCACCTGATGGAGTTACTGAATTTGACGATAAAAATCCACTAGTACCCGATGGAGTTACCGAATTTTGGGATAAGGATTCGTTACTACCTCCTGTCGTTACTGAATTTGACGATAAAAATCCACTACTATCTGATGGAGTTGCTGAATTTGAGGATAAGGATTCGCTCGTGCCTGCTGTTGTTACTGAATTTGAGGATAAGGATGCGTTACTACCTCTTGTCGTTACTGAAATTGGAGATAGTAGAGTAAATGAAGCGCGATCGCTAATACTACCCGATTCATGCCCTTCCGTCACTACCTCTTGAGAATTAGCAGAATTTACCCAATCAATTCCCCTATCCTCCACTGCTTCCGATTCCCAATCCTCTGGCACTAACTGCCCGGGCAATTCCTCGGCTTGAGAGACACCTAAAAGTCCAATAACTGTCAATAAAGTTGTCAAGAAACTCAAAGTAATGACAGAAACACTGCCTTGAGGAGGCAAAATGTAACCACCAATACCTCTCTGGCAAGAAAAATCCAGATTTTCCTTAATTTCCGGGCGGATTGATTGGCGATTGCTCCCTACTGATTTGCCAATTACTCCTTGATTTTTATTACCTGTCACTAGTTTTTTTACCAACAACAAATAACAAATAACAAATAACAGAGTAAAACCTTTCTCCTGATTGCTTCTCATTGTTGCTCCTCCCCGTAAGCAGGCGTTACGGCAAAATTCATTCTAGCCATTCCACCAGGCTCAAGTCTAATTAACCGAGACTGACTGTTACCTTCAATAAAATAGAGATTCGGGGCAAGACTATATCCCGGCAAACTAGTTAAATCTAGAGTTGCCGTGCGATTCCCCGCGATGACATTAGCCAAAGAAAATAAACCATTAGGATCCGTAGTAATCCTATTACCATCATCCATATAAATCACCGCATTTGGCACTCCAGGCTCGCCTGGTTGTTGTTGCCCATCAAAATTTTTATCGATAAATACTCGTCCAATTACAGTACCGCAATCTGACAAAATTCCTGGTCTAATTTTTACCTGATAACTAGCAATATTACTCCGAGGCTCCTGCGCCACATTTCTGCCATCTCCTCTAATAGCATCAGGAGTCACGACAACTGCATAAATAATATTAAGTATTTGATTTGGCGCTAACCTTAACCCAGGAAAAGTAAAGGTAACTTGTCGCTGGGAAACTGTTGCTGGCGCTGCCGTTACTGGCGTTGTACCAGTTTCAGTAGTCAGGGAAGCTTGTAAAGATTCCGGCAAAAAATTCAGCCCCAAGGGGAGACTATCATTCACCGTAATTTTATTAGCAGCCGCATTCCCACTATTTTTCAGCGCCAAGCGATAAATAATCGTATCACCTGGCTCCGCCGCAGCTCTGTCGGCAGTTTTGATTAGCTGTAGTTCTGGTTGTCCTGCTACTAATGTAGTAGGATTAGAATTAACCGGGCTGGGCAAATTATCACCAGAAGCAGAGGCTGTATTGGTAATTGTCCTATTTTGCTGCGCCACCACTGAGGATGCCCCAGCAAATAACAAGGCAGTTAAGATAAAAGTTAAAAGAAACTCAGGGTTTCCCGGCTGAGGTGTTGGAAATTTCATCAGTGAATAACACCAAATAAGGCATTGTGGTTATCAGATATCGAGGCGACAATTTTGATCTGCTCTCGCAGTAAAACTGTATATTGCCAACAAGGGTTTTTATCTCAAATCCTTTCCTATTCTCCATTCCCCATCTTTACTATCAATTTAGATGCTTCTGGAGCTTATTTATCCGTAGATTCCCTGATGCGTATGGTGACATATAAACTCAAAATTGAGATCTGAGGAAACCCAGGCAACTGACAGAAAAATTCCCTGGAGAGTTTAGCAATAGAGAAAGTAGAGGGTAGAAAGTTTATGCTCAAAACATCCGGATTAATCCCCAAACAAGGTGAAATTTAGTTAAGAGCCTACAATATTTTCCCTCTAGACTACCCCGTACAAAAAGAATCAACAGCACATCACCCTGGAAAGTTGTACGGTGTTGCCAGTTTTTATCTTGTGTTTGACAGACCCCTATCTGTGGCATCTTTTCAGCATAAGTACAGCCGTTAGTAGAGCCTACTGGATCTCCTGTACCCTGTCAATACTCTAGCTGCAAGTAAATCAAGTGTCACCCTAAAATCCCGATAGATGCTCTGATGCGATCGCTTAAACCACCACTTAAACTTTTTTTAGTGTTAGAGGTGGATCGAGCTGACTTAAGAACCCTTCCAGGACAAAAACCGAGGTTTCCCAATTTTTCTCTCTAGGAGCGATCGGTACCAGAACGTCATACTAGCGTATTACCCGTAATATAGCAAGAGGTTGTCTTTACATACTGGCTTTGGATGGTCGTAATTTTAATCTCTCTGGAGAATATTTGCCAAGTATTCGTTAAGAAAAATTAAGCGGACAATGGACAGTTGACAATGGACAATGGACAATGAAGACCTGACAGCAGGGTGGTCTGAATAACTATTAACTGTCAACTGTCAACTGTCAACTATCAACTATCAACTATCAACTTTCCTGTGACAATAGTTACTGGATTAAGAGGTGTTAAGCGAGTCAATTGTGCCACGGAAATGGAGCGGGATAGCTGAATTTGTAATAATTTATAATCCCAATTCTCTTGTTTAAACCAATGCAACGCCTGATTTAGATGTTCCAAGGTAGCAAAGGCTAAGACAATAATACCCTTGGGGGCTAACTTCAGTTTACATTCATCCAAAATAGCGGATAAATTACCGCCACTGCCGCCAATAAAGATCCGATTGGGTGTGGGAAGATTTTCTAATATATCTGGTGCATTGCCGTGAATTGAGATAACATTTTTTACCTGAAAACGGCGACAATTCTGTTCAATTAAACTAGTACCCATCGCCGTTTTTTCAATTGCATATACCTGAGATGTGGGACATAATCGAGCAATTTCAATGGATACGGAACCCGTTCCCGCACCAATATCCCAGACGATTTGTCCCGGTTGTAAAGCTAATTCTCCTAATAGTAAAGTTCTTACTTCTCGCTTAGTCATTAAACCGGGGCGATCGCGAAAACTTACAAATGTCTCATCTGATAATCCGAAGATTGGTAAATTATCAATATTTATCTCTAAATCTATCCTATCGGATTGACGGATTAATATTACAACATTTAAGGAACTAAAATTTTCTTTACATACTGCATTAATGGCTAAAAATTGTACCTTTTCATCGATTCCACCCAAATTTTCACATACCCAAAATCCGTAACGAGTGGATAAATCCAAAGATAAGAGAAGATTTGCGATCGCAATCGGTGTATTTATGCTATCTGTCAGTACAGCGATTTTCTCAAAATCCTCCTGTAATGCTTGAGTTAAGGTATCTAAACCTCTGCCATGACAGCTAATTACTACTGCATCCTGCCAGGGAAGTTTTATCCGACTAAAAGCTAACTGTATTGAGCTAATATGAGGATAAAATAGTATCTCTTCTGGTGGTAACTCTTCCAACAATAACCTGCCCAAACCAAAAAACAAGGGATCTCCACTAACTAATACAATAATGGAGTAATTTTGATCTGATTTCGCTAATAGATTCCGCATCTGGGCAATTGCTAAGTGAAAATCGCCCAAAACTAGACGGGATGCGGGATGAGATGGAAAATATGCCAAATGGCGATCGCTACCGATTAGTAATGTTGCCTTTTCTACTATCTGTCGCACTGATTCTGTTAATCCAGCCGCGCCATCTAAGCCAATTCCTATCACATGTATTTTTGTCATTCAGGGGAATGGGGAATAATGGACAATGGACAATGGACAATGGACAATGGACAATGGACAATTGACAA
>DOIX01000252.1:0-6534 GCA_003511885.1 Cyanobacteria bacterium UBA11153 | reverse complement strand
TCAACTGTCAACTATCAACTGCGATAACAACTCAAAACAAGTAAAGCATTAAGAATAGCAGCAGCAACAGGAGATCCCCCTTTTCTGCCATCAACCCTAATTTGAGGTACAGAAGTTTGTGCTAAAACATTTTTCGCTTCCACGACAGAGATAAAACCGACAGGTACACCAATAACCAAAGGAGGTTTAACATCAGAAGTTTTCAACAAATCGCATAATGCTAATAGTGCAGTTGGAGCATTACCAAAGACAAAAATTCCCTCGGGAAATCTACGCCAACATTCCAACAAACCTGTTTCCGTGCGAGTTTTACCAGGGAATGCCACAGGTGCTTCCTCGACGGCGACAATCACAGGATTATCAAAAGTTTGAGCAACCAAACTAGCGATACCTTGCCTTACCATCCCCACATCAACGATAATCGGAGTTTTCTTCCGTAAAGACGCGATCGCAATTTCAATTACTCCTGGACTAAATCTCATCAATTGAGCAAACTCAAAATCAGCAGTAGCGTGAATAACTCGCCGCACAATCGCATATTCAGGAGCAGTAAAGTTATGTTCGCCAATTTCTCTATCAATAACGGCAAAACTTTCCTCCATTATCGGATGGATAGGCAATTTCATCATAGCGGCAGGTTGAGAAAAAAAGACTCAATAAATGATACAACTCAAATCCCCACCCGCCCAAATTATCCCCTATTTTTAACAAAAAAGATCCCAAAAAATTTGCGCTCTTTGCGCCAACCTTTGCGCTCTTTTCGTTAAAAATCCCCAATTCCGAAACCAAACCAATTAAAACTCCAAAACAGGCCAATCCGCTTCCCGATAATACCGCATCATATCATCAAACTTCCGTAATTCTCCCCGCCGCACAAAGAATGATGTCCCTTCCTTTTCCAGTAACTTCTGATTAAAGTCTGAAAGCAAGCCAGTAATGCGATCCCGATCCAGATGAGCTGGAATCTCCCCAAAATAACCTAATGTTACATGAGCTGTAAAATGATATTGCTGTTCAATACCCAAAGCAATTAAACCGGGATTTTGATAAATTGCTCGGCGTAGATATAAAATCCGCTGGTAAGAATCTTCATCTTTTGGCGCTAAACACACGCCAACTGCTCTGGGCATGATCATTAAACCTAATAATTGCCAACCAATTGGATTCCCCTGTGCAAATGCTTCCTGATATTTCTGAAAACTATCAGAAATTCGTTGATGTAATTGCGGCTCAAATTGAGGATTTTCTCTTTGAGCATCCTGATAAGCATCATTCCAAATTAAGTCAGCGAGAGTTAAATGAAAGCTATCGGGAGGCAGGGGTATCATTAAACCGGGATCGAGTTGCTCTGATAGCTGCTCTTGGAGTTGCTGCAAATTAGTGTAGAATTCCCCATTTTCCGATTCGTCTCCCCAAGGTGGTGTCACTAACGTGCAACCCGGAAAGGGTACAGCCTGTCTCGTACCATCTGAGAGAGGCTTAAATTTTGGTGACTCCTGAATATGGGGCAACTGTGACTGATACATGGCAGGCAACGTTAATTGTGTTACCCGATTGAGATAAGCTTGATAAGTGTCGTCCAATCTTCGTCTCCTCTAGATTAAATTAATGATATCCTGTAGTCACTGAATGGGGAATGGGGAACGGGGAATGGGGGTAGGGGAAGAGTTTTAAATGAGTGAATCCGTGACTTTTGCATCGTAAATAATATTTTCCCACAGATCTGAGATCTTGCAACATTTCTCTGGATCTTAGTCCGATCCCGTCACGAATAATCTTTCGATCCTCTATCGTTAATTTTCAATCTGGTTCATGACAAGCTAAAGTATAAAACCCATTCATCACCATAGCATTGGGAGTATTATTTAAGGGAATTCCATACCACTCATTACTCAAATTATCGACAGCAATCAAGCTATCTGTTACATCGTATTGCTCGAAACGCAAGGAACGCATAGTACGGTTTTGGCAATTGACTTGAATATTGAAGATAGCAGAATATAAACCAGTTTTTCCGGGACGGTTAAAGACAATTTTACTATCAAAAGATTTAAGATCGTTACCTGTTTCATTAGTAGTAGTAACCACCGAATTTTTATCAAAGTAATGGCTCGCGCCAGTCTGAGGATCCGACATCACCCTAATCCAAAGCCTCGATTGAGTCTGTGCCAGAGCTGGAGCAGATAAAATTGCGATCGCTCCGATCGTTCCAGCATAGCCCATCACCAACAGAATTCTCATTAATTTGGTCATATCATCCTTGTCGTAAATGCAGTAAACTATGTTAGCTCTTCCCCAGAACATAATATAGTATCGCCAAATAATCCTGCCCACCACCTGTAACCCCTAAACTCTAACCTTTAATCCCATGACCAATAACAAAGAACAAGTATACCTTTATTGGGGAGAAGATGACTTTGCCATAGCCGAAGCAGTCAAGCAACTGCGCCAGTCAATTCTCGATCCCAACTGGGAGAGTTTTAACTACAATCAAATTCCTCCAGATAAACCCGACGGAGTAATAGAAGCACTCAATCAAATAATGACACCACCCTTTGGTATGGGGAAGCGTTTAGTTTGGTTAGTTGATACCAACGTATGTCAAGAATGTCCAGAACAACTTTACACAGAATTAGAACGAACCCTCCCTCAAATTCCCCCATCATCAGTTTTGCTACTGACAACCAGAAATAAACCAGATAGTCGTCTCAAATCCACCAAACTATTACAAAAACATGCAGCATCTACGGAATTTTCCCTCATCCCACCCTGGAAAACAGACGAATTAATCAAACAGGTAGAATCTTACGCGAAAACCGTCAACGTCAAACTAACCCCTCCCGCCATTACACTCTTAGCCGAATCAGTAGGTAACGACACCAGACAGCTTAAAAATGAACTAGAAAAACTAAGTTTACTTGTCGGAAACCCCAGCCAACCCATCAACGAAACCCAGGTAGCCGCCTTAGTAACCTGCAACACCCAAAACAGCCTGCAACTAGCAGGAGCAATTCTCAAAGGAGATACTCCCAAAGCCCTAGCATTAGTTACCGAATTAGTGAACAAAAATGAACATGGATTAAGAATTGCCGCCACCTTAATCGGGCAATTTCGCACCTGGTTATGGGTTAAACTAATGGTAAGCGAAGGAGAAAAAGACCAAAAAGCGATCGCAACTGCAGCAGAAGTACCCAATCCCAAGCGCATCTACTTCTTCACCAAAGAAGTCCAACCCCTCTCCCTCAGCCAGCTTACCTCCACCCTGGAGATACTCCTCGACTTAGAAGTCAGCCTCAAACGCGGCGCAGATTCCCTCTCCACCTTACAAACTAAAGTTATACAACTATGCCAAATTTGTCAGGGATGAGACATGGGGAACTTATAACCGATAAAATAGTTCAAAAAAACTAGCACCCTAACACGATTAGCGATCGATTTTGTAATCGTCTGAAATTATTATGATTAAGTCTTCCCTATCTCGACTCTGCCCCCACAAGATAATTGCCCAATCTCTAATTGTTGCAGCCCTTGCTGCCATTGGCATAGTATCCGGAGTAACACCAGAAATATCCAAAGACTCCCATACCCTCATCTTCAGTAGCTCAGTCTACGCCCAAACAGGACCCACTGAAGCAGAAATAACTAATTATGCCTCAGCCGTCTTAGCGATGGAGCCACTCCGTCAAAATGCCTACAACGAAATAAAAAAAATCATGAGTGGTGCTGTACCAAATATTGAATGCTATCGTATTGACAGCATCAACAGCCTCGCCTCAGCCGAAGCACGACAAATTGCAGAAAATTACTGCAAACAAGCCTTAGCACTAGTAGTCAATTATTTAAGTCCAACCAGATTCAACCAAATTACCCAAATGGCAGACAACGATCCGAATTTACGACAAAAGATTAAAGATAGAATGCGTCAATTGCAATAAATATTTAGCTCTGGAATTAACCCGGAAGATTATCCAATCCCAAGAAGCCGCCGCCAAAGAAGAGAAATAGCCTAATTCAAGCTATTCCTGCCACTGACTTTCCCGCAATAACTTCATTTTTCTTAACAAAAGCAGTTAACCGATCGCCTGGGAAAAGATATAAATATAGTTAGTAACGCAAGTTTGCCAATATTGTCCGCTCTATCACCCCTAACCCCCCCCCTGCTTAGTCAGGAGGATAATGGGGGATCCAGCATGATAATCGCTTACAACTAGCAACTTGAGTTAGGAGATTTTGGAAATAGTGTTAAGAAAGATTAATGAAACGCCGTCATTTCATCGAATTTAGTACTTCTCTCCTCGCTAGTATCGGCTTAAGTCAACTAGACTTAACGCGCCAAGCCAATCGCTATGGCAAAGTACTAGCTCAAAGCACCGGGCGCAAACTGGCTTTGTTAGTAGGAATTAATGACTATAAACCAGAATTGGGATCGTTGCAAGGGTGTCTCACGGATATGGAAATGCAGCGGGAACTTTTAGTTAATCGCTTTGGTTTTAATCCCAGCGATATTCTGGAAGTTACCAATCAACAAGCTACTCGTCAGGGAATTTTGACAGCATTTGACGAGCATATTATCAAACAAGCTAAACCAGGAGATGTGGTTGTTTTCCACTACTCTGGGCATGGCGCGCGGGTATTAGATCCAAATCCAATTGGTAACGATCCTTTAAATAGTACAATAGTGCCCATTGAGAGAGACTCTGATTCAGTTAGTAATGCGGCTAATCCAGTACCAGATATCATGGGTCAAACCTTATTTCTCTTAATGTCTCTTGTCAATACCGAGAACATTACGGTAGTTTTAGATAGCTGTTTTTCTGGAGGTGGAAAGCGCGGTAATATGGCAGTGAGAGCTACTCGATTGGCTAGTGATATCACCTTACAAGCCAGCCCAGCAGAATTTGACTATCAGGAGCAATTACTCTCGCGGCTAAATATGTCCAAAGATGAATTTCTCAAACTGCGCAAACAGGGCATAGCCAAAGGAGTAGTAGTTGCCGCCGCCGGACCTGGGCAATTTGCCACAGATGCTCCTTTTGAAGGGTTTCATGCAGGGGCGTTTTCTTATCTTTTAACCCGCTATCTCTGGCAAGACAATCGCAATAATTCCTTAGAAAAAGTTTTTGTTAATTTAGCACGACGCACCAAAGATTTAGCCAATTCTTCTGGGGTATATCAAGATCCAGAATATGAAGTTAAGCCAGGAAGCGATTACAAAGATAAACCGATTTACTTTTTAGAAAAAACTCGACCAGCCGCCGAAGCAGTCATTCGTAATGTGTCAGGTAACGAAGTTGAGTTTTGGTTAGGTGGAATTGCTTCTCAGAGTTTGAAAGGATTTGAAAGTGGAGCAATTTTTTCGATTATTGACGATAAAGAACAAGAAATCGGACAAATTGAGCAAGAATCTCGTGTTGGTTTGGTAGGAAAAGGTAAACTCGTAGGCAATACTAAACCAGAAGTTCTGAAACCAGGCACATTATTGCGGGAACAGGTGCGAGGAATTCCCTCCGATTTAAGTTTGCGAGTTGGTGTGGATGATAGTCTTGGTGGCGAACAAGGAAAGGTTAGAGCCGCACTGCAAAATCAAAAACGCATTCAACCTGTATTAGTAGATCAGAAATCTGCCACTGATTATATATTAGGAAGGGTAAGTCAAGCCGATATTCAATCCTGGCAAAAACAGGGAATTTCTAATCTACCGCCTGTGGGTGCTTTAGGTTTATTTACATCTGGTCGAATACCAATTGATGCTTCTTTTGGTCAGGTGGGAGAATCAACTGATAATGCTCTGCAAAGGTTGCGACCAAAACTAAAATTATTGTTAGCTGGACGTATTTTACAAAGCATTGTGAATGGGGATTCTTCTCGCTTGAATGTGACCACTTCAATTCGGGCTATTAGCGGTCGCGGGACTGGAGGTGGTTCTAGCAGTCGAGGGGCTGGAAATCCTGGAGCAACAGCACCAATTAGCACTCAGAAATTACAATTTCAATCTGGAGCCGAGGTACAAGTTCAAGTCCAAAATAATGACAGACGCAATCTATATGTCAGCGTCCTATTTATTGGTGCTTCTGGAGAAATTACAATCTTATTTCCTTTGGATTGGGATGCACCTGAAGAGGCGGCTTTGGTGGCTTCCCAACAAACAATTTCTATCCCGCAGGAAACTGATAATTGGGCATTTAAAATTAAGGGTGACTCTGGTACTTTTGAAGTGTTAGTCATGGCAAGTGTGACTCCTTTAAAGAATGCTTTGAAGGGGATCAGAGAAATTGCTGGTCGTCTTGGAGTTACGAAAGGAACTCCCCTTCCGCTTAATGAAGATGCACCTGTAGATGTCATGGGGAATATATTAGGAGACATGAATAATGCTTCCCGTAATGCCGCTGGTATTGATATTGTACCTAAAGGGGTTCAAGCTATCGGTACAGGTGCTTTGGCTACGATGTCGATGGTAGTTGAAGTTGTCAATTAGGGAAAGGGTAAAAAGATTAGGACTTATACTAATTGCTCTTTTCAATGACACATTTGTCA
>DOIX01000417.1:11332-13351 GCA_003511885.1 Cyanobacteria bacterium UBA11153 | reverse complement strand
CCAACCATATAAAAATAACTCTATAAATATTGTTTTTCTTCCCATCCTATCCCCCTTGATTAAGTATTATTTTTTCCATCATATCCCCTTAATTTTTACCAACCGTAGGGGCGAAGCATTCGGGCGATAACTTATATTGTTCACCCAAATACTGAAATCCGAATGCTTCGCCCTGCCCCCACCAACCATATAAAAATAACTCTACCCCTTGTAAATTACCCAAAAATTATTAACAAATTTACCATCTGTATCGATATTATTTTTTCTTCAATCATATCCCCCTTATTGATAAACCAGGGTGAAGCATTTGGATATAAATATTCGTTTTTTTTTCATCATATCCCCCTTATTGATAAACCAGGGTGAAGCATTTGGATATAAATATTCAGGTTTTTTTCATCATATCCCCCTTATTGATAAACCAGGGTGAAGCATTTGGATATAAATATTCGGGTTTTTGCCAAAACATATCGCCCAAATGCTTCACCCCTACATATCTTGTCTTTCCCATTCCCCATTCCCAAAAAAATCTCACAAAAGATTCCCAAAATACCGACGATACAAATCACAACTCACCCTCACATCATCCCCCACCAAAGTTACCAAACCCATACTCTCCAACTTATAAGCCACAATAGGCTCTAACCTAACATTTTCCTCCGTCATCACCACCCGTTTCATCCCCGCTAATAAATCCGATTGCTGCTGCAAATTATCCCAATGACGGCGTAAATGATGACCATAAATTCCCCCTTGAGTAGGCGCATCTGCTAATAACTTTGTCAAACTCACATCCCGACGATGCAAGTGATAAAGTGCCAACTGAATTAAAAACGGATGTCCCCCCACCATATCCCTTAACATCGCCAAAGATTCCCCCTCATTTCTCACCACATCCCCTAACCCATAAACCTGCGCCAAATCCTGTACCTGTTTACCATTTAATCCCGGCAATCTCACCGAAGATCCCACATTAAATGGTGATTGATTAATATCCAATTTAATATAAATTTCCGTCGAATTCGCTATCACCAAACGAAACTTTTCCCAATGGGAGGAAGAATTCACCTCCTCGTGCCAACTCCGCAACATACCTAAAAAATCTGGCGCAATTTCCGGATACTCAAAAATGCGATCCAGATTATCCAATCCCAAAACTAAAGGAGTCTCAATTCCCTTCAAAAAATAATTCTGAAAATAATAGCGACAATTAATCAAATTACCCCGACTATTATCCCCCCAATGTTCATCTACCCTTGGGTTTTCTCCCAATTCCAAACTCACATTAGCCGCAAACCACCGCAAAAACTTACCCAAACTCTCAAAAACTTCCCTTTCCGCTTCCCGCAAATTCAAATAAACCGTGCGACACTCATTCTCTTCTGCAACTGACAGAATTCTCTTTAATAAAGAAGTCTTCCCCATCTTCTCTGGTCCACGAATTCTAATCAAAGCACCCTGCTGTAAAACCTCATCATAACAATCCGATTCTACTCGATCGCGTTCAATATAAAACGGAGAATCCCACCGCAAAGGCTTATCCGGAAATTCTAATATTTTCTCCGAGACTCCTCGGTGATTTTGCCCCATTTCATAGACTAAGCTTACCTTTTCTTTATCCCATTTCCTTTTCAAAGCTTCCCGAAAATTTTTCTTAGTTACCCTTTCCCCCAACGCCTTAGTAAGCTTCTGCCATAACTTATTACCAACATCCTGATTTAGGTAAGTTTCTTGATATGAAGTATTATGGGCAATTTCTCCATAAGTTTGCTTATCCCACGAACCTTTTAATACTATTACCTCAAGATCTTTAAGATATTCGCTATCCTTTTGCCAAACAGCCTCATTTGCAACCAGTTTCGCTACTTCCCAAGTAAATTCCGATTCAGAGTTCATAACAGCATCAATAATAAAAAAACATGACTTACACCAAAACCCTATCTACCAGGTGCGTTAGCGGAGCATAACACACCCTACTTGGGAGCATCCCGAGCAAAGAAGAAATGCAGGTTGTATTCT
>DOIX01000417.1:0-11088 GCA_003511885.1 Cyanobacteria bacterium UBA11153 | reverse complement strand
GGGGGGCTGGGGGGGTGAAAAAGCAAAAACAAGTATCTTTGCCTTCATTGGGATGCTCCCCCCTACTTCTAGATATTTAGTCTCTCAGGTGCGTTAGCGGAGCATAACGCACCCCACTACCAGATATTTACTCTCTCAGGTACGTTAATTGAGATACCCCCATATCTTCTTAGATTATATATACTCCCCTCACCCATTTCAAAGCAACACCTGACTTTTTCCTATTTTCAGAGTCAAAATACTAACTGCACCTGACTTTTCCCTATTTTTATTCCCCATCACCCGATTTAATCATCAAAATCATCACCCTATTTTTACCCCATTGTCATCCCAAATAAAACAGCGCAAACTTTAAGTATCAACTCAAACAAGGTTGAAAGAAAATGAAAACCAAACTCCCATTACTCAAAGGGTATCTACCCATAATAACATCCGGAATCCTCTTAGGAAATGGACTAATCGCACCAGCCTTCGGCACTCCCCAAGAGTGGTTAGATAAATGGCCAAATAAAATCAACTACCCAACCTCAAAGAAGGAGAAACCGGAACAACGAAAGATTGTCGATAAACCTGGCGTTACTATTTTTGAAGATTGGCGAGAAACCGAGAATGATTTAAAGCAAAAAGACTCCGAGGAAAATGGATCGATTAATCCTCAACTACGTCTTTGGAATCTAGGAAAAGATGGTATCTATCATAAGATAGAAGATGACCAAATCTTTGGCAATCATAGCTGTTGTTTCCCACCTTGCGATAATCCAAACATAATCGAACAAGAATCCTCAAACATCGACGGGCTAGTCATGTTGATGAAAGACAATGACAAAACTGCGATCGCCTAAATCGATTGTATCACCAATATCATCTCATTAACCGCATCGCAAAACTGATGAATTAAATCAGGATAACCATTATGAATTGGCAAAAACCACTCTGTTTAATCGCAGCAACAACCATCTTAATTCCCCATCTACCTGTCCAAGCTGAACCTCTCAGTGATGCTGAAGAAGATCGCATTATGGAACAGGCAAAAGACAATCCATTTAACCAGTTTCTTGATGGCATTGCATCTGGTATAGCTTGTGATTATGCCTGTAAATTATCCGGTAAATTTGCCCCAGCTTGTAGTGTCATTTGTGGAGGAATAACTAACATTAATTGGGATAAAGTTTATCATCCTTTTGCGGATCAAAAATCAGCCAATAACACCAGTTATCCCAGTCAAATAATTCACCTAGATCCCGTCTACATTAAGGTTAATCCCAATCCCAATTATGCCCAAACCCAACCAGACACAATCTTCACCCCATCAGGACAAGTTTACGACAAAACAGGAACCTGGTCAGGAATTCCGAACTACTCCAATTCAGATAGCAGTGATTGGGTAAATTCATCCCCAGAAGCCGATATGATTTTCACCCCCAGCGGTGAAGTCTACGAAAAAAAAGGTTCCTACTAACCCTTCGACAATGAACAAAACCAATATCTGTCCAATATTTGTAGGGGTGAAGCATTCCGGGGATATGATAACAACAAAAACCAACAATATTGTATCGGAATGCTTCACCCTGCCCCCAGGGATAACTTTTCTTAAATCTTCCCAACCTCTGAAAAAAACAACAACCATACTATCTCAAACAAGGAGAAAAATCATGCGTATCAACCTATCAGCCTCTATCTTAGCAATCATCGCCAGCCTTACCTCTATTACTCCCGTATTCGCTAATCCATTAGGCCAATTGAACTCATTACTTAATGGAAATAATCTAGCCGCCAATCCTCAATCATTATGCACCGACATTATAGGTCAACAAGTGGTAAATGACAAAGGAAAAACCCAGGAAAATGATACAGGAAAAGACCAAACTTCCGGCAAAACATCATACGCAGAATCCCACGATGAATCATGGAAAAATGCAGGTGGAGGAGGTTTCAGTGTTATAGGAATTGGTGCAAATGGTCAAGGTGAAAAGGGCGGCAGTAAATCCGACAAAGTAGCCGAAAATACAGAAAATACTGCTAACTCAGAATGGGATCGTACTATTGAAGAAGAACACGATCGCAGTACCATCAGTAACATAGCCGTAGGCAAGGATTGTTCAGCCCTTGTCACCGCTACTGGCCAGCGGGATCAAGCCTTATTTAATGCCATCAGCCAAACCGAAATTGCCACTGTCAATGCTAAATCTGAAGTCGATATAGCTGCAATTAACGCCGAGGCAAATAAAGCCATCAATCTCGAAAAAGAACTAACCACTCGTGCGGCGGTTAACGCCAAGGCAAAAGTACAACTTCAAGACATTGAAACTCAAGCCCAAGTATCAATAGTCAATCTTTTGTTAGAAGATTGGTCCCGACCACAACAAACAGGAATTAATCCGGTTACCGCCAATCTACGTGCCAATTAATTGACTAAATACGAATCATTTGCGGATATACAATATTGCTAAAATTAGCCAATATATTCGCAAATGATTCTCCCAGACACAGCAATCCATACAATCCCTAAAATTTCTCCTAAATTAACATCTTATCTTGCCAATAATAGGTATCTATCATGAACAAACAAACTTACTTAAGTATTATCGCCAGCCTTTCCCTATTAAATCCCATAACTCCACCCATCTTAGCTCAAACCACTCCCTCAAATTACCAAGAACAACCAACCATTACCCAACCAATAATTAAAAAGAATACCCGGATTATCCCCCAATCAACCGCCATTATTATCACCTTCCCCAATAACGTCCAATTTGATGCTGGTGGTAAGGACAGTTTTCCCATAATCTTACGTCTAGTCGAACCAATCCTCGACCATACAGGAAATATCATTGCTCCTGCCAATTCACGATTAAATGCTGCGATCGTTCCCAGTAATAAAAGTGCCAAAATTATCGCTAATTCCTTGATAGTTAACGGAAAAGTTCTCCCCATTAAAGCCTCTAGCCAAACGATTCCCTCTGTCAAAGTTACTGTAAGGAGTCGTATGGAACAAGCCCAAAACTACGCCCAAACCTTCAGTCGTACTGGTACTGCTACCCTCATATTTGATAGCGAAACTAACAGTAACGACATGATAAGATCGATGATAATTGCTGGTGGAATGGGCGCAATTATTGGCTTTTTATCTCCCAAAAGTGTTGATGTGGCTAACTTTACTCAAAATACAGAATATATCCTCACACTAGAGGAAGCTGTAAATATAGAGGAAGAGGAATTTTCCTCTTGACGATTCTTTGCGGGTAAATGTGTTAAACTTAGTTTAGCCGTAACTCTATCGGCATTATTTAAGCTGTTATTCTGATTGGGCAGATTAATTGGGATGGCGCGATCGCAAATCATCGGGTAAATTAATCTAGTATTATAAAACTGATAACCTATAAATAAGTCCCAGTTGCGTTCAAAGGAATTTATCATGCAGGCAAACAAAGATATGTTATCACAAACTATGGCATTTTTGATTTCAGTGCCACCAGACAGTAATTTAAAAAAATTGCTGGCATTTTGTTTAGCGACTAAAGCAAGAGAAAATACATTGAGGACAGAAATTGTAAAATTAACTTCCGATTTGATGGAAAACCCATCTAATTTAGCCTATTGGACACAAGAGGTAATGGGACTGGATCTAGACTATTCTACTGAAGAATGGAAAACTTTGGGAGAGATGGGTATAAAAGATGCTCGAGATTTTATGAATACACTCTTTAAAGAATTGGGAAATTTGAACTTATAAATAATAATTTGAGAGTAAGTTGGCTCCATTACTTTTATAGATCTAGTTTCCGGTGTAAAATAATGAAAAAAATACCTCATGGAAAATCATCATTTTTCAATCTATTTAGACCCATTAACGCTAATAAATTCAAGGGAACAAACATAGAATATCCAGAAGAAAAAATTGAATTAAAAACCGCCAACAATCCAAAATCAGAAGCTATGGAAACCCCACTACCAGTCGAGTCAGATTCAACAGAATTACCGATAGAGTTATTAGAACAAAGTTTCGATAAAGTTAAACTACACGCCAATGAATTTGCCAGTAGCTTTTACGATAACTTATTTACTACTTACCCAGAGCTAAAACATCTCTTTACCAAGACAGATATGAAAGAACAAGAGAAAAAGCTGTTAAATTCTCTGGTTTTAGTAGTAGAAAATCTCCGGAATCCAGAAGTATTAGAACCAGTTCTCAATGCTTTAGGAGCCAGACATGTTAGCTATGGAGCAATTCCTAAATATTATGGTCCAGTGCAGAAAGCGATCCTGATGACATTTGAGCAGTATCTTCAGGAAGATTGGACAGGAGAAGTCAAGGAAGCCTGGACAAAAGCTTTGAGGGCGATTACTGCTCAGATGTTAAAAGGTGCTGGTGCTTCTCCAACTGTTGTCCAAAAGACAAAAACAGAGGAATTAGAGATACCTGAAAAATCAAAGGCAGGAATTATAAATGAAGTAAAACCTGCAATTCAGTCAGGAGAGTTCAATAAAAAACCTTTTATATCAATTGAGGTAAATACTGAATTATTTAAAGAGTTTGTTACCCAATTAAAATTTAATACTAGTAAGATAAAGCCCGGTAATTTGATGGTTGTCATCAAAAATATTCCCAGAAGAATTAGTAAAATTTTTTGGAAAACACCAGCTAGCTTGATAGTTCTTCTGAGTGCTAGCATATTCACTATCTTTTTTGTAAGCGTTGATGAAAATTCCCTCCTAGGAAAAGCATTGGGTGGCACTGATGCAATCAGTCTTGTGATTGCTGTAGTTCTCTTTATTAAAGAAGCCCCGGATCGCAAAAAACAATTTCACTACCAAGCTTGGAGTATAATTGATAATGCAAATAATATACACGTTAGTTACGCTAGAGTTCTCGCTCTCCAAGATTTGAATGCGGATGGTGTTTCCCTGAGAGAACTTCAATCCCCTCGCGCTCAGTTAGATAAGATTAATCTCCATAACGCAGATCTTAGTGAAGCGAATTTGAGTGAAGCAGATCTCAATAATAGCGATCTAAGCAATAGTAATTTTAGCAATGCGAACTTGAATAAAGCTATTCTTAATGGCGCTAATCTGAGTCATGCTAATCTGAGTTTTTCTTCTTTGAGTCAAGCGAATCTCAGCAGTGCTAACCTCAGTCATGCTAACTTAGTTTGTACAGATTTGAGTAATGCCAATATGACTGGTGCTAATTTGATAAATGCGACTTTGGGCGGTGCAAACTTAAAGAATACCTGTTTACTTGGTGCGAATTTAAAAAATGCTCAAGTCACTAATTCTGAACTTAGCAGTGCTTTGCTGGAAGGTGCAATTATGCCGGATGGATCGAAATATAAGTCGGGAGAAATGAAGTAGAATATATATAAATTGTCGGGTACATTATTTGGGATAATGAGAGTAAAGTTAAATCAGTAGTGCTATGTAAATCAACTCATTGTTGAAATAATTGCCAATGAGCTATCTAGAAAAAATTAACCATATACTCAAACCTGCCTCATCTCAAAGTCCCCTAGTAGTAGATTTATTTGCTGGCTGTGGTGGTTTATCATTAGGTTTTGAAGCACAAGGTTTCAAAACTCATGGTTTTGAAATGGATACTGATTCCTGTGCTACCTACAGAAAAAACTTAAAAGGTAATTGTACCCAGATTATCTTAACCCCAGAAACCGATTTTCCCCCTGCAACAGTCGTCATTGGAGGTCCTCCCTGTCAGCCTTTTAGTGTAGGTGGCAATCAAAAAGGTTTAAAAGACTCGCGAGATGGCTTTCCTATTTTTATCAGTGCTGTCAAAAGACTCCAGCCGGAAATATGGCTCTTTGAAAATGTGCGCGGCTTGCTTTATCGAAATAAGTGGTATTTAGAGGAAATTACCCAAGTATTGCAAGGGCTGGGCTATATTATTGAGATTAAGTTATTAAATGCCGTTAACTTTGGAGTTCCTCAAAATCGTGAGCGTGTTATCGTAGTTGGGCATAAAGGTAATTTTAGTTTTCCCAAGCTACTAGAGAGAAAAATCAGCGCTGGAGAAGCATTAGGAGAATTAGCATTTCAAATTCCACCTGAATCTAAATTTCTGACACCTAGTATGGATGAATATGTAGCTAAATATGAGAAAGCATCATCTTGCAAACATCCTCGAGATCTTCATTTAGATAAACCATCCCGAACTTTAACATGCAGAAACTTGGCAGGTGCAACGGGCGATATGCAGCGAATTAAGCTTCCTGATGGAAGACGCAGGCGTTTACTATTAAGAGAAGCGGCGCGTTTGCAAAGTTTTCCAGACTGGTTTAAATTTGTAGGGAGTGAAACCAGTTGCTTTAATCAAGTGGGTAATGCTGTGCCACCTTTATTAGCTTTCCATCTTGCAGGTAGGGTACGTGCTTATTTACAATCTAATAAACGTTTATCGGGAAGCGAAATAGTATGTAAACAATTACCCGTACAGCTTTCAGAGCGACGAAATTTGACTTTAATTCCAGTTGAGTTTCCTTCAGGTAAAATTGCTCAATTAAGTCCGGGTAAGCACAATGAATTACAAAAAGCTATTATAGAGCAATTTCTCCCTCGCTATGGCTATGGTGCAGAGGTATTGTATATCGGTGACACAGGAAACCAATTCCTTCACTTAGAAAAAGAGAGACTTGAAGAACTTCATTTTTTTGAACTATCTGATGGCGAATTACCAGATATAGTAGCTTACTCAGAACAGAAAAATTGGCTTTATCTCATCGAAGCAGTCCATACTTCAGGTTCGATTTCTCCTCTACGTCTTTTGAAACTAAAAAAGTTAACAGAGCAATGGACTGCTGATATCATTTTTGTGACTGCTTTTCTTAAGCGTAATACTTTTTGCCAGTTTGTTTCAGATATTGCTTGGGAAACGGAAGTTTGGATTGCCGAAGTTCCGGAGCATCTGATTCACTTTGATGGGGAGAAGTTTTTAGGCTCCTATTCGTCAAGATAAACAGCGCAAATCCTAATCCCTGAGAGCGCGATCGCGCCATATCATCCTACCATACCATTCCCCCACCCCCCAAAGGGTATTTTTTTTCGATCAAATATAAAGTTATGTTAAAAATATGTATATTTTTAATAAGATTTCGCAACTTTCTTCGCCAGTTAACCAACACTGATAGATAGGACAGTTGACAAAAAACGATCCCCAACTTTAAATACATGGGGAAAATACTCATGCTCAATCAGCATTTATGCCCTCTATGTTCCTATCCTTTACTCCGTCATATCCGTGGCGGACAACCATACTGGTTTTGTCGGCACTGTCACCAAGAAGTACCATACTCGATTTGCGGGGATCGGTACAATAGAGACGGGGATCGAGACTTACCACAAGAGAAAGTAAGAGTTTTCGTAAACCAGTTTAAACTATTGGAAGTAGAAACTGTGGCAGGAGTTGCAGAAATACCCGAAAATTTAGGTCAATCTAGCCAAGGGAATGAAATTCTTACTGCCGCTGTCGTGGAATTGCGACAATTTCTTCAGACAGATAGGGTAATTATCTGTAAGTTTGCTGAAGACGGCAAAGTGCCAGTTATTGCAGAATCCCTGACACTGGGTAGAAATGCTATGCTGGGACTGCGAATGGATCATCTCTTGAGTTATGGGGAAATTGCCAAATTTCAGGAGGGGAAAATTCAGATTATTGAAGATATCGATAGTCTTGCCTCAGATGCCTATCCCCTGAAACGATTAGAGAAGTTTTTTGGTGTGAAGGCAAAAATTGCGATCGCAATTCCTTTAGCAAATCCTGACTTACCACTTGCCACTGATGAATCCCCCAAGTCTGTTTTAACTCAAAACTCAAAACAGACTTCATCCCACCGCACTCACAAAACTCAAGATTCTCAATTATGGGGACTCCTGATTGCCCATCAATGTTCCCAACCCAGACAATGGGAAGAGTTAGAGATTAGTATTTTTTCGTTAATAGCAAAGCAAATAGCCATCGGCATTCAACAACACCACCTTACTCAAAAATTGCCGTCAATTAGCCAAAAGTTACAGATTATTAATGCTGTCAATAACCAAGTTATATGCGACAACCGGAATAGTTTAGAAAAGGCATATATTCATAGCTCAAATAGCCAAGAATTACTGATGAGTTACGTTGCCTATTTTGTGAGCCGAGGACAAACTTTATCAAGCCCAATTGATGGTAATATCCCTTTTCAGGGCTTGGTATATGAATATTGGGGCTATCACCAAGACTTTCAGGATTTCTGGCAAAAAATTCAGGATCGTCGAGATTTCAATCGCCTATATATTGAAGGAGATATTTGTAATTTTGAAGATTTCCTCAATGGGAGTTTAACAGTTAGTGACTGTGCTATTTGTAATTTGCCCAAACCCATACCTTCTAGCTCAATATACAATTTACCTGATTGCAGTCTTTGTCAGAAAAACTGTTTATCTGGAAAGTGCAGCAATAAATCTACAGGTAAAAACTTTAACGATGCACCAGATACGATCTATATTCTCGCAATTGGGAAATCGCCTACTAACTCAGATCCACTCAAACAATGGTTCTCTCTTAATAGATTTGAAGTTACATTTATCTTAGATCCAGTATACATAATCGATCGCTTATTTACCCATGATATAGATTTAATCCTCATTCATGGTGAAGTTTCAGAAACATTAGGTAAAACTTGGGCAAATCGACTTCGCTGTCATCCTCAACTTCGGGATGTACCAATTATTGCATTGAGTGCCAATGCGGGATATGGTTTACCTTGGGTTGAAAGAAATACAGAAATTGAAGATTATCTTATAGTGCCGTTAAATGGAGAGAATTTAGTTACTCATTTGCACCAATTATCTCAGCTTCCCTCATCTGCTTGCAGTAATGAAGTATACTGGTTTCCTTTATAAAAGTTTTGGCGAAAAATATTTTGAGTTGTTTGTAGTAGGCACTTTAGTGCTTCAAAAGCTGATAATGTCAGGCACTAAAGTGTTTACTACAAACCTATTTTCTAGTCGCAAACCATTCCGTCACCCCATCTGCAATCGCATTGGCTAATGTCTGTTGTTGTTGGGGATTTGTCACCCATTCAAATTCCTCTGGATTAATCATAAACCCCAATTCTAATAAGATTGATGGAGCAGCGTGAGGGCGAGTCAGTGCCAAATTATTCCAAAATACTCCGTAGGAAGGACGATTTAACTTTTCTACCAGATAATTATGTAAAAACATCGCCAAACTGTGAGATTGGGCATGATACCAAAACATGCCAACGCCATGAGTCTTAATCGCATCACCGCTATCGGGAAGAGAGTTATAGTGAATGGAGAGCGCGATCGCAGGTTTAATCTCATTAATCATTTTAGCACGATCTACTAGAGACACATCCTTATCTTCTTCTCGCGTCATATATACAGTCGCACCCTTAGCGATTAGCTCTTGTTTCAATAACTTAGATACAACCAAATTTACATCCTTTTCCAGATATCCATTTGGCCCACTTGCTCCAGATTCCGCACCACCATGCCCCGGATCTAATAATATCGTAATTCCGGCTAAAGGTTGTCTAGAATTCGGATTAGAAACGTTATTTGAGTCAATTCTTCCACTTCCCGACTTGGGTGGATGTCTTAATGTGAGAATCAAACTCGTCCCTTCATATCTCAGACTATAACCCCACTGTTGCTCGAATTTCAGATTAAAAGTATATTCTACTCGATCGGGCGCAACCTGTTGCCAATCCAAACGTTTAATTAGTGGATTATCATCCAAGCGAATCGTATCAGTTTGAGCCGTAGTATTATAGAGAGTGAGCGTAAAAGTACCATCTCCTTGTTGTACCCTAACAGGTACGGGAGTTTCCAGAGGAAAAATAACTTCAGTAGCCCCTTGAATCTGACGACTAGTCACGCCACGAATTATCGAAGTAGGAGGTATGGGGCTAGAAATAATTTGCACTTCAGATTCTTTAATCCAAGCACCATAATCCAGACGCACCCATTCACCTTCTCTACCAGTAATAGTAGCTTTTGTGCCTTTAGGTAAAGGTGTCAGTCTAGAATAATCCGTACTTGGGCCACTTCTCGCCACACCAGCATCAGCAATCACTTCAGCCACTTCTAATTTAACTGGATTGAGAATTAAAATATTGCCAGGTGCAGCTTGGCTTATAGTTTTACCATTAAGAATCATCAGATATTCCGGTTGTCCTAAGTTAGCAGGTACTTCCGCTTTAGCACAGCCTTGATATTGACCAATTATCGATTGAGAATTAGGCTGAGTTTCGGCAGTCAGTACCGCAGAATTTGGTGGTAACTGTACGATTTGAGATTGAGGCAATAACGGAATAGTTGTATCAGAAAGTTTTACCGATACTGTCGCATTAGCAGGAGCAATTGCACCAAAACAAATTAATTCTCCCGGTAATTTTGCTATATTAACATTAGGTTTAAGAGACTTTTCACCAAAAGCTAACCCTACTGGCACTTTAGGCCGAGAATCGACACGAGTAACCTTAATATTAACTTCTTGATTTTGATAGCGAATTGTAAAATTATTTTCACCCAATTGCAAAGGAAAACTAGGAGCAAAATGTCCAGCATTACTGCGATTAATTTCCCTTCCATTCACTAATACCTGCCCATCTGATGGCGCTGTGCCAACTAGAAAAATTTGAGCAGCAGTTGTTTGATGATTTTTGGGTGGATAAGCAATAAATAACGGACTTTCTGCCCAAGCAGGTGAAGTAATACTAGCGGATAACACAATTAATCCTAGGATTGTTTTCATTGTCAATAGTTGTTGGTTTTTGGTTGTTGGTTGTTGGTTGTTGGTTGTTGGTTTTTGTTAGTCGCCCATATTCTAGGTAGCGCCGAGCTGCGCTAACATCCCTACTTCAAGAATAAATATCCTCTGGCAGGCTGTTATCGGCAGGGTGAAGCAACATTCGGGCAATAAACCTATAAAATAGCGATCGCATTTTTGCGGATGTTGCAGTATTGTATTTGTGGTTTGATTATCCCACAGGTACGATCAAATAGCGATCGCATTTTGGCAGATGTTGCACCATTGTATTTGCGGGAAGATTTGTCGCGGGGGGGAAGGGTGAA
>DOIX01000032.1:69824-71054 GCA_003511885.1 Cyanobacteria bacterium UBA11153 | reverse complement strand
GGCAAGAGGAGGTCAATTAAGTTAGCATATTTAACGCCTATTCATCGAAAGGATGGGTACAGTTATGGCTAGCTCTGGGTACAATAGGGATATTTCCTCAGATATGCCCAGATTTTATCGAGCAGTTTCTAGCCCCAAAAATACGGAATTATTGCAGGGGCTTCTTTTCGGGCAAAACGGCTCCTCCGTACTTGGTGGGATCTCTTGCACTAAGGAGTGGAAAACCCCCATATTATTGATAGATTACTGAAAATATTGAACTGAAAGTCTTGCCCTATAAGCTTTTTATCAATCATAACTCCTCCTGATCGCTCGACTTGAAGGAGAGCCACATCGTTGGCCTAGCCTGCGCGAAGCGCATACTCCGAACTCCGAACTCAGCCAGACTTATACAGCTTCCCCTAAATAGCCGCATACTTGGCTGTGGTAAAATCTACGAAGTCGCAATGAGAGGTGAGTTAGAGAGGTATAATTTAAAACTACCCTTGAAACAACCTCTTTAAAATCCCCCCAATTACCAGAAGGGGGAAATGCCCATATAGATAAATAAAACGAGTACAGGCAAGGATTTCCCGGCATGTCAACAGCCCAACCAGTTACAGACGCAAGTTTTAAGCAAGACGTACTTGATAGTCCAGTTCCAGTGTTAGTTGATTTTTGGGCTCCTTGGTGCGGGCCATGCAGGATGGTAGCACCAGTTGTGGATGAAATCGCGGTGCAGTACGAAGGCCAAATCAAGGTCGTTAAACTGAATACTGACGAGAATCCAAACATCGCTAGCCAATATGGTATCCGCAGTATCCCCACATTGATGATTTTCAAGGAGGGACAGCGGGTTGATATGGTGGTAGGTGCGGTTCCCAAAACAACTCTGGCAAATACCCTGGAAAAATACCTCTAAGAGCCTATCCACCAAACACTGGACAAAACTGGACAACCAGTTGAAACTCACAAGAGATAGCCAGCCTCAGTAAAAAACTACGTTTTCAGGGTGATGACACCTACAGGTGCTTGCGGTGCCTGTAGCTCTGTCGTCAATTATTAAACATCTCTATTATGAGTCACAGGTTGATTCAGCAAGCCGAAAAATTAGCCCAAAACAAGCGAAAAACCCCTAAGACTTGAGTTCGGAGTTCGGAGGAAAGGTGTATGCGCTTCGCGCTTCGCGCTCGCCAACGGTGTTTTCCCTTGACTTTTTTCATGATAATTACCACGCATTGGGATCGTAAT
>DOIX01000032.1:69629-69765 GCA_003511885.1 Cyanobacteria bacterium UBA11153 | reverse complement strand
GTCAATTATTAAACATCTCTATTATGAGTCACAGGTTGATTCAGCAAGCCGAAAAATTGGCCCAAAACAACCGAAAAAAACCGTTAAGAGTTCCCGATTACCCGTTCCCTCTCCTCACGATCTGACTTTTCAGCAA
>DOIX01000032.1:26597-69554 GCA_003511885.1 Cyanobacteria bacterium UBA11153 | reverse complement strand
TTGTTTACTGGCTTTCAGCTTCGGCTCTTTCCTCGAACTCAGGTCTAAGAGTTCCCGATTACCCGTTCCCTCTCCTCACGATCTGACTTTTCAGCAAACCCCGAGTAGGGTGCGTTACACTTCATTAACGCCCCACCAACAACACTCCCATAGCTCAAGAGCTGCAAAGGCTCGCACTTCGTTCCCTGACACCGCGACAATTGCCCCTGGCAGAAATCCCCTCCTCTCTACGGTGAGGAGGGGATCGCAAATTCTTATTCTCGAAGTACCCAACCGATAAGTTTCGCCAGCCACAGAATGGGAATATTTGGTTAAGATGATGTAATTCCAGCGGCGATCCGTTTCCATCTAACCAAGCCAACAACTATGAGCCAGGAATCGACTACTCCATCCAAAGGGAATATACTAGCCGTTGATGATACCTCCGCTAATTTGAAGCTCTTAGCCGGAATTCTCTCCAGGCAAGGGTATCAAGTACAGGTGGCATCTAGCGGACCGCTGGCTCTCCAATCAGTTAAGTCAACTGCCCCTGACTTGATTTTACTGGACATTATGATGCCGGACATGGATGGTTATGAAGTTTGCAGTCAGTTGAAAGCTTCTGTGCGCACCAAGGATATTCCGATTATTTTTATCAGCGCTCTCAATAGTGCGATCGACAAAGTGAAAGCATTTGCTGTGGGCGGCGTAGACTATATCAGTAAACCTTTTCAATTTCAGGAGGTTTTAGCCCGCGTTGAACATCAATTGAGGATCCGTCGGCTTTCTCATCAAATTATAGAGGAAAACGCACGACTTCAAAAAGAGATTCAGGTACGCCAGGAGGTTGAAGAAGCATTGCGCCAGAGTGCTAACCGAGAACATGCACTCAGCCTATTGATTCAACGGATGCGGCAGACACTTCATCTTGACACAATTTTTAGTGCCACAACTCAAGAATTGCGGCAATTGCTAAAATGCGATCGCGTTGCTATCTATCGGTTTAATCCTGACTGGGGTGGAGAGTTTGTCTCTGAGTCAGTGGTAGATGGTTGGATTCCTCTGATCGAAAAAAAAACGGATCTTACTCGTCAAGAGCCGGATCGTACTACAACCCAAATCGATAATATTAACAATAATTTGCTACAGCATACTTTTTTACCAGAGATGGGTGTGGCAGCCACTCTCTCCTCTAATTCCACCTGTGTCTCAGACATTTATCAGGCAGGATTTTCCCCCGATTATCTAACTTTATTAGAAAACTTTCAAGCCAGAGCCTACATTAGCGTGCCCATATTTTGTGGTCGTAAAATTTGGGGCTTTCTCGCCAGTTATCAAAATTCAGCACCCCGCCAATGGCAAGCCGCAGAAATAAATATCGTCAATCAGATTGGTACTCAATTAGGAGTTGCCCTGCAACAAGTAGAATTACTGGCGCAAACTCAAAAGCAGGCGGCTCAACTTAAAGAAGCCAAAGAAGTAGCAGAAGTAGCTAACCGTGCCAAAAGCCAGTTTCTAGCGAATATGAGTCACGAACTCCGTACTCCCCTCAACGCCATTCTTGGTTTCACTCAAATTCTCCTCCATAATCCTGCGCTGGGAAAAGAACAGCGAGAATATCTCGATATTATTAGTTCTTCTGGAGAACATTTACTAGAACTAATCAACGATATTCTGGAAATGTCCAAAATTGAAGCAGGTAGGTTGACATTCAATGAAAATAGTTTCGATTTATACGATCTCCTGGATGCCCTCCAAGAAATGTTTCAACTTAGAGCTAGATCCAAGGGTTTACAACTGATAATGAAGCGGCGAGAATATATTCCCCAATACGTGAAAACTGATGAAGGTAAATTGCGTCAAATTCTGATGAATTTGTTGGACAATGCGATAAAATTTACCGACACCGGAAGCGTGACGCTATTGGTGGGGATGGGAAGTGGTAAAGGGGATGTCAAGATGGGGAGTAGAGAACACGGTACAGTGTCGGAAACTCACAGAGATAGAGATTCGTCTTCTGACTCGTCACTTCCTCTATGGTTTGAAGTCTCTGATACTGGTTCCGGGATTGCTTCCGAAGAGATCGAATTTCTCTTTGAAGCCTTTACTCAAACAGCAACTGGTCGGAAATCTACAGAAGGAACAGGGCTAGGTTTACCTATAACTCGCTCCTTTGTACAATTAATGGGGGGAAATATCGCGGTTGAAAGTATTGTAGGATCGGGAACTACCTTTAAATTTAATATTGAGATTAAGCTGGCTTCAGCTATTGATATTAAAATACCACAAACTACTGGACGAGTGATTTCTTTAGCACCTGAGTCCATGGGATATCGCATTCTGGTAGTAGAGGATAATTGGGCAAATCGCCAGCTAGTAGTTAAACTCCTCACACCCATAGGTTTTGAGGTACGCGAAGCCGAAAATGGCATAGAAGCAATTGCTATCTGGGAGTCTTGGCAACCCCATTTAATTTTGATGGATATGCAGATGCCTGTTATGGATGGGTATGAAGCTACCAGACGTATTAAGCTAAGGGAAGCAGAAATGGGGATAAGGCAAGAGTCAAAAGACGACCAATTCCCAAGCTCCAATTTCAACTCTGACAGAGAAAAAGGGACGGTAATTATTGCCCTGACAGCAAATGCCTTTGAAGAACAACGACAAACTATTCTGTCTATAGGGTGTGATGACTTTATTGGTAAACCTTTTCAAGAACAAATCCTCTTGACAAAGATTGCCGATCGTCTGGGATTGCGTTATATCTGTGAAGATGCACCAGAAACAATTTCATATCAGTCCCCAAATAAGGTTGAAGTACTCACCCGCGATGCCCTGGCAATTATGCCTCCAGAGTGGATTTATCAGCTTCACCAAGCTGCACAAGCGTGTAATGATGAGGAGATTCTCTTCCTCATCAACCAAATTCCAGACAGACATGCTCTTGTCAAGTCAGGATTGACTAATTTAGTTGATAATTTTAGACTCGATCTCATTTTCGATCTTACTCAAGCATCCGCTAATGGTTAGCCATTCACTTTTCACTGCTAAACCTGATATCTTATTAGTTGACGACAACAGAGAAAATCTACGTTTGTTGTCCACAATGTTGAGCGATCGTGGATATAAAGTTAGAAAGGCTATTAATGGTTCTCTAGCTTTGAGAGCAATTGCTGTAGTCAAGCCTGATTTAATTCTGCTTGATATTAATATGCCTGACTATAATGGCTATGAAGTTTGTCGAAAAGTCAAGTCTGAACCAGAGACAGCGGATATCCCCATCATTTTTATTAGCGCTCTTGATGAAATTTTAGATAAAGTTAAAGCTTTTGAGGTTGGAGGAGTTGACTACATCACCAAACCATTTGAAATGCAAGAAGTATTGGTGAGGGTCAAAACTCATTTAACTATTTATCAGCAACAAAGACAACTGATATCTCACCAAAAGAAGTTGGCTGAACGAAATTCACAACTCCAACTTCTTTTAACCACAACAAAAGCCATTAGTCAAGCTTCTGACTTTGATGCTGCCTTAAAAGTCACAATCTGCCAAGTTTGTGAAAAAATTGGTTGGGATTTTGGCGAATTTTGGCTACCTAATTCTCCGGCTACTGTTTTTGAATTGGGCAAAGGGTGGTATGCTAGCGATCCGCGTTTTCAAGAATTTAGACGGGAAAGTAAAACTTTAACTTTCGCTACCCAAAAAGAATTTCTTAGGGAAATTTGCTCTAGTCGTCAACCCTGTTGGCTTGCTGATGTGTCCCTCGAACCTGGTGATGTTTTTCAAAGAAATCAGATTGCTGGTAATGTGGGATTAAAAGCCTGTTTGGGTGTGCCGATTCTGTTTGAAAATCAAGTCCTGGCAATTTTATTATTTCTGAAACAGGAGGCGAGCAAACCTGAACCGCAAGTTATTGAATTAGTTACTTCCCTGGCTACCCAATTAAGTGCATTTATTATCCGGAAGCGTTCCGAGTCAGCATTGCGGGATAGTCAAGCGCAATTAGCTGCAATGGCGGCGAATATTCCGGGATGCGTCTATCGAGGTGTTGTTCATCCCAGTGGCAAAATGAAACTTCTCTATATTAGTCAGGGAGAACATGAATTGAGTGGTTTAAATCCCCAAGAGGCAATGCGAGAACAAGCTAAGTTACTGGAAACTATCCCGCCAGATAGTAAAGCTCATTTCTATGAAGCATTGAAAACTGCTGCTGCTTCGGAACATCCAATTACTCAAGAATACCCGATCGCAGCTCCCAATGGTGAGATGAAGTGGGTTCGCAATAGCGCCAGATATTCTCTGATGGATAATGGGGATGTGGTTGTGGATGGTGTGGCAATCGATATCAGTGATTGTCTGCGCCGTAGCTTTGCTTCAGATGTGGCTATTCAAGAACATTTGCGACTTTTAGAACAAGCGATTGTCGCTTCTAGTCATGAGGAAAATCAAAGTACTTCGGATTGATGGAATTGGGGTGGGGAGTTGGGGGTAGGGTACGAGGGGAAGAGGGGACGAGGTTTTGAGCTTAATTCGCAATTCATCCTCAGATGTAAGATATAAGGACAACTTGACATGAGTTGTGGGTCAAACGGAGGTACGGAGTTGACCAATTAGGATATCATAGCAAAATTAATGGGAGGAACTCCCTGTCAACCCCGGATTTAAAGTAATAGGGTTTTCAGGCTGTTGCCTTACAGTTTATTGAGGTGTGAGGATTAGTAATCATGAAATCAACAATTTTTGGTAATGCTTTAAAACTTAGTCCGGCGCTACTGGCAGCTTCTTTCCTGGTGGGTGGGAGTACATTAGCAGCCGAAACATTATCTGAACCTACATCAGAGACGATTACTCAGGAGTCTGAGGCTACCCTCAACGAGAGCATAATTACCGAGAGTACATCAAGAGCGCGATCGCTCCTCGCTAACGATACCTCGGCTCCTCCTGATGGTACAAGCTTGACACAAATGGAAAACTATAGTAGCGAACCAGCTAGTGTCATCCCCAATCCAGATATTCAGGATAGTCCCAAGAGTGCTACCTTGGAGCAAATTCAAAACTATAGTGGCGAACCATCTGGCGTTATCCCCAACCAAAATCTGCAAACTGGTGTCAATTCCCTTGGTCAAGTAACTAATGTCGGTCAACTTCGAGATGTATCGCCTGGGGACTGGGCTTATGAAGCTTTACGCAATTTAGTCGAACGGTATGGCTGTATTGCAGGTTATCCTGACGGAACCTATCGCGGCAACCGTGCCATGACTCGTTATGAGTTTGCTGCTGGCTTAAATGCCTGCTTAAGTCAACTCGAACGGATTATCGGTACTGGTGGTTCGACGACTGATAATGGAGACTTGGTATCAATTAAGCGTTTAGTCCAAGAGTTTCAATCGGAATTGCAAACTTTAGGGGCGCGGGTTGATAACCTAGAAGGTCGAGTATCGATGTTAGAAGACGATCAGTTCTCTACTACTACTAAACTTCAGGGAGAAGTACTCTTCGCTCTGGTTGATGCTTGGGGGGATCAAAGGGCTGTCGCTTCTCCTGGAACACCAAACAGAGATTTAGTCGCTAATACTATTTTAGGCGATCGCGTCCGTTTGAGTTTGGATACAACTTTCACAGGGCAAGACTTATTAAGAACTCGTTTGCAAGCCAGAAATATTGCGGCAATCACTCGGCCTATTACTGGTACATTTATGACCAGATTGAGTTTTGATGGTCTTGATACTACAGATAACGATGTCATTGTCGAGAAACTGTTTTATCGTTTTCCTCTGGGTGAGAAACTAACTGTACAAATTGATGCCGCTGGCTTTGAATTTTTTGAGAGTCTGATCGATCCCATTAACCCTTACTTTGAAGATAGTGCCATGGGATCTATTTCCCGCTTTGGTCGCTTCAGCCCCATTTACCACAGCAACTTTGCTGGTTCAGCAAATGTGGGAGCAGCCCTAAATTATGAGTTTAGCGATGCTCTATCTTTATCTTTGGGTTACTTATCTGGTGGTGATGCGGACCCATTAGGTCTCTCTTCACGAGGAGGTCTCTTCAATGGCTCTTACACAGCATTAGCTCAACTGGCTTTCAAGCCCAGTGAGGCAATTCATCTAGGCTTGACTTATTCCCACTCTTACTACGGTTTAGGGAACGTATTTATCAATGGAGCTACGGGTAGTGGCTTTGCCAATAACCCTTTTACAGATCCAAGTCCTAATTCTTTTGCGGCTACGAAGGCTGACTACTTTGGACTTGAGGCTAATGCCAATCTCGGCAAAATTTCGGTTGGCGGTTGGGTAGGTTTTCAAAATGCTGAAGCTCAATCTGGTGCCCAAAAAGATGCTGATGCTGATATCTGGAATTGGGCAGTTAATTTGGCTTTTCCTGACTTGGGAGGTGAAGGAAATTTGTTAGGTTTCGTCTTTGGAATGCCACCGAAGGTTACCAGTAACGATTTTATCCAGAATGGTCGCAATCGTGAAGATGATGATACTTCCTTCCACATTGAAGCGTTATATCGTTATCAGCTTACTGATAATATCGCAATTACTCCCGGTTTGTTGGTAATTCTGAATCCAGAACATAACGATAACAATGATGATATCTGGGTAGGAACTATTCGGACAACTTTCACTTTCTAATTATAGCAATAGACAAGGCAGTTAAGGCATCAATAGTGAGGGAAGGGTGAAGCATTCGGATATAAATATTTAGGGTTTATTGCCAAGGTTATCGCCCGTTGGCGAAGCCTTCCCGAAGGGTATGCTTCACCCCTAACAATCTCTCTATGCCCTAACTGCCCTGGCGGTTGCTATAACTGAGTTTGACGGGAAGGGAAAAAGGGTAACAAACGCAAGTTGCTGGTTACAAACATTGTCGATGAGATCCCCCCTAACCCCCCTTATTAAGGGGGGAACAAAGAAAGTTCTCCTTGGTATTAAGGGGGGAACAAAGAAAGTTCTCCTTGGTAAGGGGGATGGGAGGGGGATCGAAAAGACCGGAGTTCGGAGTTCGGTTTCTAAGGTGTGTTATCTTGCCCATAACGCACCCTACAGATAGAGAGTATTTAACTGTCAATTGTCAATTGTCAATTGTTAACTGCTCTACTTCACTTTCATATCCCTAATTAACCACTTACCTTGTTGGCGGATTAATTCATACTCAACGCGCAAGTTTTCACTGTAGGATTTGGCTCTATCCAGCTCTCCTCCTTGATATAAGCGAGCTTCTTCACTTACTGCTGCTTCTACCCTCGCAACATCAAGATTTGTGGGATTGGTTTGGACTCCTGTTACTTGAACTTTATGGTTATATTGCCAATTAGAATTACCTTCTTTAGCTGCTTCTGCTCGTTGCCGCCAAGTGGCAAGAATGGGATTAGTTAAGATTTGATTTAAACGCTCAACTTGATGTTCTCTACCCATGGCTAAGGCTTTAGTGGATAGCCAGGTAGAAATAGTTTGTTGGGCGGTTTCTTCTGTGAGGGGGCCTCCTGGCGCGCTTAACTCGCTACCTGGTGGGGGAATTTGGATGGGAGGTTGGTTTACCTGTACCATTGGTTGTTCTCCCTCTAGCTTGGGACTTGAGTTGAGAGCTTTTTTCAGTCCCCAACCTAGTAATATCGATCCAAACAAACCCGCGATCGCAATTATAACTAGCGATCGCATTTTGGCTAGAGACTTGAAGCGATTCGGTAATTTTTTCAGCCCCACGATGGGTATTTTCTGGGAGCCACCTGATTTTGTCGCGACTGTTGATGGGGAATAGCTTCCATTTCCCTGATGTGAAGTACTTGTCCCTAATCCGGATTTCCCGTTTGCTTGACTGCCTCGGCTTGATGAGGATGTCCCCTCATTTCCGACGAAGGGATTGACAGGTTGACGATTTCCTGGTATATCGCGATTTGATGGAGAGGAACCTCCCGATTCAGGGGGAAGAGTTGAGACTCCTGATGTACTTTTGGCAATAGTTGCTGTACCACCACCACTGCTGCTGACCGATTCTCGTTCATTGATTAAACGGGAACCCACAACAGCGGTTTTGCCATTGCGTCTTTCTTCTCCTTTTGGGTAATTGGTGCTAGCCCTCAATGGATCTTGAATAACTCTATTTCCTGCTCCGACATCTTTTGCTCCTGTAGAGGTAGAGTAAGCTTTTTGCTGTGATTCTACCGTCCATTGATTCTCAACTTGTTCGGTAGAATCTGGCATACTTTCTAAATAGGCTTGGACTTGTTCGTCAGCAAAGTATTCTTTTAAAGATGCTTTTTTCTTTGCCAAGTCTCGGAAATGGGGAAAGACAGAATTTTGCAGCCAGCGTTCCCCATAAAGACACAATCCTGGTAATAAATCTGGGGAACCTTGAGAATTTTCTCGAATAAAAGCGAGTGGTTCGTATTCTTGAGATAGTTCTAACGCACGAGATGCTTCTTCAGTTTGACCTAATAGTAGGGCACAGACTGACTGTTCCAGATGAACGTCTTGACGTTTGCCCAAACGAATTAGCATTTGCTTGCCACGGGCAATTAAGGCTGGTTGACGTTCGGCAAATCCCCGTGCTACTAAGGCGTAAACGGCGAGGTAAGTGGCTACCGCTGAGGGGCGCTTACTCTCTGCTTCAAAGAGAGTTTGCTGCTGCGCTGATGTGAGATAGCCTCGTAACTGCTGAATAAACCGCAAAAAGTCATCAATACTTAAGCCAGAGCGATCGTCTCCTGTACCATCAATCCCTAGTCGTTCTTGGAGCATATCTTGCAATAATTGCAATCCCTTCCGTCGCTCCTCAATATTTTCGTCTGGCAGGGCTAATAATTCCAAAATACGGTATGGGCGCAGTTTATAGAGATCGGTTTGAATTTCGCCCCTTACTGTGGCAAATATCCCCTCTTTGAGGAGGAAGTCTTGACCTGTTTCCAGGGAAAGGGCAGCATTTTCATATTCCCCTCGCTGCCATTGTTCTCTTCCCAATTCCAAACAAGCTAATGCCAGGGTGAGGATGATATCAGGTTTAACTAGTTGGGGATTCCCCAACTTACCTCGATCCAAACCTAGTCTGTCTTCTTTGCCCAGATAGGGAGTGGCTAGCTGAAGGACAATTTCGTATTCCCCCAATTCTTGCAGAATCAGCAATCCACCCACCAGTTGCTCGGTTTTGATTTCAATGCTGGAACCTTGGGGTTCGGAAGTTTTGCCCAGCGCTGTGTCACCTCCTAAAACGGAGGCAGGGGGTAGCTGAGGACTTGACTCCAGATCGTAAGTTCTCGCGAGAAAGTTAGTATCATAGACGGCTCGCTCTTCTGAGTTAGAAAGAACCGTGTATGCTTCATCCAGGAGTTCTTTGCGAGCTGCGATCGCTACTTCAGAGTATTCGCGACGCGGGAGTTGTTGGGCGCGATCGCGATATGCTTGACTAAGTTGTTCTGTAGTAGCCTGAATCGGCAGTCCTAATATTCGGTAGTAATCGAGCGGAATGCGCACGGTTGACTCCCCCACGTTAACCTATTTAGCTATTGTATCAACCGAAGTCGATCCTTGGTTGCCAACAGGGAAATTTGCAGGTATTCATGTCGGTAGACTAATTGTACGAGCAAGTGGAGTTTTTGAGCTGATTTCAGCAAAAGGCAAGGTTAGCCCGGTGCGTCACAAATACTGTAAAACAATTCACCGCAAGGATGGTTATATGTATGCTTTATCCACCTTTGTCCAGTGAATTAGCAATTAGAGGCGTAGCGATCGCAACCTTGCTTCTGAAATAACTGAGAGCGAGCGTGCGCGCTAAAATTTTAGATGCAATTGAGATACAACTAAGATATTAACCAGAAAAACTGAGCCAAAGTCGGATTAAGCATCTCAAAGCAATTACCCAGTCTCAATATCGGTTAATGGTTGACGAAATGCGGGTATTCTATAGTGATTTTTCCCTTTTTTTAGTCAGTAATTCCCTGGGGCGATTTATTGACTAAAACCTCATCGCTGGAGCCGGAATTTCTTCTACCTCTTCCTCTTCTAACTCATCATCATCAAAGGTATCTTCTTCCTCATATTCATCATCATCAATATCTTCAAAATCTTCCATTGGCGTTGATTGCTCTGCGCCGTTAATAATTGCACCTAAAAGGAATGATGGTTCTACTTCCGATAATTCTTGTGCAGCTTGATCTAAAATTGACTTTTGAGTAGTACCTGGTCTGGCGACCAAAATCATACCATCGGTGAAGGGTTGAAGTAACCGAGCATCATCCCAACGGGAGAGAGGAGGGGTGTCCACAACTACGAAGTCAAAGCGGCTGCGAGCATCTGCGATTAAGCGTTGTAATTCGTTGGATTCGATGACAGCAACTGCTTGTCGTAGGGGGCCAGGGCTGGGTACAAGGTAGAGATTTTCAATTTCTGAGGCTAATTTGACGCAGCGATTAACAGAAGCGTAATAGCGGAGGGGTTCAGTTTTGGCATTGGGTTCAATGGGTACTCTGAGGAATCTGGCTTGGGATGGCGATCGCAAATTTGCTTCAATCAGTAATGTCCGCTTTCCTGCTTGTGCTGATGCGATCGCTAAATTATAAGCACTAACTGTTTTTCCTTCACCCTCTATCGTACTGGAGATTGCTACCACTTTCAGCGATTTATGTTCGCCGCGACGCAGCTTGCTGCGAAAACGTTCGTATAAATCTAAGTAAGGAGAATTTTGTTTGAGGATAATTCCGGTTTGCCCAAAGTCTGAATCCAGACTGATAACGATTGGTAATTCTGCCAATACTGGTACGTCGTGTTGGGCAAGTACCTGACGTATTTCTTGGGGCGAGTAGAGGGTGCTATCCAGAATTGCTAGTAGGAAAATGGAGCCACTAGCTACTAAAAATGCGACTACTACACCTCCTCCAATCGCGATCCCCATATTGATTCCTTTGACTTCTCCTCCTAATTTTTCTACCTGTGGTGGTTGGACAACTGCTAGATTGCTAACTTGTTCGGCTTCGGCTGCTTTGGCATCAATTAATTGTGCCTGTAATGTGCTATAAAAATCTTGTTTAATTTTTAACTGTTGTTCTAAGCGGGATCTTTCTAGGCGTTGAGTCGGAATTTTTCGATACTGAGTTAAGAGTTCTTGTTCGGTGCGTTTGGTAGATTCTAGTTGTTGTTTGAGAGTTTCTCGCTGAGTTTGCAAGCCTACTAATTGATCTGCCATTGCTTTTCGAGTAGGATCGAGATTACTATCTTGACGGACTCTAGTGGAAGGTAATCTCTCCCCTAAGCCATTGCCACCAATGACTTCTTCTGCCCGTTGTTCGAGCATTTTGGAGTATGTTTTTTGCTGTTCGATGAGATTTGCTAAGTTGGGGTGAGCGTCTAGGTAACCCTGACTTCTGAGGATTTCGATTTGAGTATCATTTTGTTGAATTTGCGATCGCAGGCTGGCAATAATCGGATCTGCACTTAAAGCTGATGAGGTATACGCTTCATCTGCTGTCAAACCCAATCTCTGTTGCAAACTAGCCATTTGGGTATCCAACCCTTCTAGAGTTTGTTGTAGTTGGCGTTGCTGTTGTTGGGCACCATTAATTTGTTGTGGTAATGATTGATCTTGACTAATGGCAAATGCTGCACCGCCAATTCGATCCATCCTTTCTAATTGTTCTTCTGCTTGTTTTAATTCTGCTTTCGCTATAGTCGAGCGATCTTCAATTGATTTAATGATAGCTTGCAATCGCTCGCTATTAACTAGCTTACTCTGCTCGATCATCTTTTCCATTAGTACTGCCACTGTTTTTTCGGCTCGTTTTTCCTCTTTATCAACGTACCCAAGTAAAACGCTATTAGGTGGCCCTGATGATTTGCCTTTTTCTCCTGATTCACCTCCTTTTAGTCCAATTTTAAGATTTTTGATTATTTCTTGTGGTGGTACGCTTACTGCTAAGGCTGTTGCTCTAATTATGTTCTCCGATTTGAGCATTTCCTCGGTAATTTGAGTCCCCTGTTCCTGAATTTGTTGTCCGGTTTGAGAGAAGACTCTTGGCGGTGTGGTAATCCTCAATAAACCTAGAGCTTGATAAGATACAGGAGTTTCTGTTGGTGGTATCATCGCCACTACACCAGATATTGCCGTAATCAGACTAAAAACGCCAATTCCGATGCCCTTATTGCGATCGAGAGAGATTAAAAAACGTTTGACTATAGGTGGAGCCATGATCGTAAATGGTTAGAGGTTAATTAGGTTAGTGGTTATAGATGGTAATATTTATTATTTTTTGTTTCTATATTTTTCAGTAAAACTCAAAGCTTATTTCCTCCTTATCCTCTAACATAAATCAAAATTATCAACTAAAATTTCCCAACTATACCCATTCTAATTATTATTAGAATTGCTATTATTAAATACATTTCCTAAATTATTAAAAAAGTTCCGGAAGCCTAGAAAATCGCTGAATGGTCTAGTCACAAATCCCAGGGCATACCTGACTTTAGCAAGCAAACTGCGGCCTACCACAATCACATCTTCATCCTGCAAAGGGATATTTTGTGCCAAATCCCCCAACAAAACCCTTTTGCCATTAATCTCTTGAGTCACAATTTTACCCTGTTCTGGATCGAAACGCATTACTGCAATTTCTCGCAAATTAGCCTCCTCCAAGCTAGGTGCTAGGGCAGTTAAAGCATCCAGAAAATTACTCCCATTGGGTAGCTGTAGGTTCGCAATTCGTCCATTCGGATAGCTTAACACCCGCAACGTAATCGTCGGCTGTGCCAAGGTAGAGCGAGATGCCAGGGTTTGGTCGTAATCTGTCAATGTCCCTGTTTCTAATTTTAACACCACTACCGAATCCCCATCTCGCAACCGTAAATCCGGTAATTCTGTGGCATTTTGCAGAGGGGTAAATAAATCTACCTGTTGCTGAAGCACAGTATTATCAACTGGCGAGCGACGACGGACAACAATATTGCGCAAGTCAGCCAGATTAGTCGTACCGCCAGCGGCTTGTAATGCTGCTGTCAGTGGCGAGCCTGGGCCTAGGGAATAAAATCCTGGACGCAATACTTCACCACCAATGGTAACATTTGCGGGACGCAAACCTGCTAAAACCACTGTTACTTTGGGATTTCTGACAAATTGACTAAATTTTTGTTGAAGTAAGTCTTGAACTGCTTCTGGAGTAAGTCCGAGAACTTTCACTTTTCCCACCAGCGGCGCTATGATATTCCCCTGTAAATCTAGCGTACCTTGAAAATTTAGATCGGTAAATTTTTCCACATTTACCCCAATGGAGTCGCCCACACCTAGGAAGTAGCGATTAAATTGTTCTGATGGCACAAGCTGAGGGGATTGTTCGGGATAACCTAGAGGTGGTATTGGGTTGCGCAAGTCATAAATATCTGTGGGCGGGAAATTAGGATTAAGAATATCTTCTTGAGGCGGTAATGGAGAATTAGGTGTGGGAAATTGTCCATTTCCCGGTTGTACTCCAGGATTAGGAGGTTGAGGAGGGGGAAAAGTGGGGATTTGGGCGTTAGGATTTTGGTTTGGTATTGGTAGTGGAGTATTTTCTGGATCGGGAATTATCGGCAGGGGAATATTTATTTGAGAAGTATTTTCTGGAGGAGGAATTACAGGAACAGGAATACTCGTTTGAGATTGAGTTTCAAACTCTCCACTTCCCACTGCTCTTTCTCCACTTACAGCTTCTGTGCTAGGAAATACGGGAATTTGGGCGTGGAGATTATGGCTAGATTCACGATGAAGCTTGGCACTGAATTCAGGATAAAATTCAAGATTAGATTCAGGATTAGATTTAATATCGGCTGGTAAAATTGGTAATTCTGTGACAGTCTGACTCATACCCTTACCTGCCCAGACATTCCCCTCAAGTAGAAGTAATACCAGAGCCATAGTCACAGGGAAAGGATCGAAAAGTGAGAGGATAAAGCAATCGCTAAAAAAGGAGGGAGGTAAATTCTTTTTTCCTTTACCCCTTGTCCTTGCTGGTAATTTTTTAATCTTCGAGCAATTAATAATACTCAATCTCATCATTCCCGCTACGCTCCCACAAAAGGACCTACCATTAAGGCTGTTTGAACCATTTTAGCTAAGGATTCTGCCAATGGTTGAGCTGCTTTGAGATCCCCCAAAGGCTCCATGGGAATCTGGAGGCAAACCGCCATCCAAGCAACGCGCTGTCGCTGCAACTGAGCGCTTTGGTCAGCCCAAAACCAATTACTATGATGAGGATCTCCTCCCTCTAACCAAGCATACCATTGCACCACTGCTACTGTTTGATCTTGAGTCCAAGCCCGAAAGAAACGGGCTTCAACCTCAGCTTGTGGGAGGTTAGTTATTTCCGGTGCGGACTTTTTCTGGAGGCTTAAATCGGATGGTTCTACCTTAAACTTAATTTTAGTATAGGAATCCGTCTGCCATCGCAAAGTACTATCGATATCTACCCATTCAACTTGGGGTTGTGATTTACTATCTCCCGGAGGTAAGAGGAGCAAAACAACTGGCTTGCGGGTGCTTCCCTCCAATAACTGATATGACCATTTCCTCCCGCCAATTTCCACTTTTTTCTGGTCTTTCATTTGCCAACCTGGAATTTCTAGCCCTGTGGTGAGGACTTTTTTAATTTGACTGAGGTGAGCCATGTTTGGCAACTGTGCCCAGGAGAATTTTCCTTTCAGGTAACCCGGTACTGCCCCAAATACTACTAAAACTAATAAGAGTAGTAGTGCGATTGCTCGCGTAATTGGAATGCGGATTGATTTAATTGTAATTGCGGATTTCATTTTCTCAAGGTTAGGGATGAGGGGCTAGGGGCTGATGGTGTAGAGGGGAAACATAATGTTGATTTTTTTATTAAACCTCAAAACTTCAAATTATAGCAACCGCCACATCGGTTAAGATAGAAATAACCTGATGAAGAGAGCATTGTCACTTTGCGTTATCAACTGTTTAATTACCATCAAATAATTGTCAATTGTCAACTGCAATATCTTACCTCTTCCCTTCAATTACATTAAGCAAAAGGACTAATGTACCAAGCATACAGGCCGAATAAAGATCTCCGCCCCAACTTTCGTGCAACCACTCAAAAGCGGCATCTTGACCTGTACCATGAAATAAGGTCAGTAAAGTATTGCGCAAAATATTGGCACTGACGCTAATCGCTACTGCACCAGATAATAACAAAATCGTACTTCGTTTGGATTGTAATGCTCCACTCCAGTAAAGTAGCATTAAGCTAACATAGAGACTGGTAAATAACATTTTTAATCCAGCACAGTGAGGTGCTACCTCAACGATTCTGCCACCAACAAATAAGTTAGTGCCAATCACTGTAATATCCAAATTAAACTGAATTAAGATAAAACCTGCCGTACCAGCAATAAAGGTTTGGAGAGGTAATACCAATGGCTCAATTAAATATGGGGCGGCTGTGGGTGTTGCCAAAAATATGAGCAACCAAGGCACAAATTGGAGTTTAAATCCGGGTATTCCCTTCAGCCAAAGGCAAAGTCCAGCTAGGATTGTCGGGAAGGATAAATGAACTAATTCCGATTGTCCGGATAGATAGGATATTCCTCCTAATATTAGGAATACTATACCTAAAGGATGGGCGGAGTCTGGTAGTTCCCGCCATTCTTGCCGCTGCGTCCAAATAATATAGGCGGCAAAGGGTAGTCCAATTAAGCCGTGACTGAAGTATTCATGTTCAATACTGATATTTTTGTTGAGCCATCCATCATACCAATGAATTAGTAAGGGGGCGTAGATAATTGCGAGGATTGCTACGATCGCAATATCTAAAATATACCGCTCAATCGCGATGGGAATTTTTTTGCCTATTTCCATGGTTATTTGTTATAGCGAGGGACTATTGGCTCTTGGCTCTTGGCTCAGGAAGAAAGCTGTCTAAGAGGAATTGAGAATGTCTTAACCGCCCTGGCGGTTGCTATATTGGTTGTTAGCTGTTGCTGATTAGTTATTTGCGGTTATTTCCCATTCTTCATTCTTCCTTACCCATTCTCTATTCTCTATTGTCAACTTTGACTGTATTTCTTGGTTGTGAGCAATGGCATTTACTCTAATTTTATCTAGACTTATTGTTTTTTTATTCTGATTTATCAGAATACTTTTACTCCAGAAATGACATAATAACCAATAACTCATAATTCATAATTAACTAACAACTAAGGACTTTAAACAGTCAACAACGAAATTAATTTGCTCGCCACTCAAACCCGGATACATAGGTAAAGATACAATTTCATTACAGAGAATTTCGGAATTGGGGAAATCACCGACTCGATATCCCAAGTATGCGTAAGCAGGTTGGAGATGGCAGGGGATGGGATAGTGAATGCCTGTATCAATTCCCGCTGCTGCTAGTTTATCCTGAAGAGTCTGTCTGTCTAAAGGAGAGGCATCAGTAACTCGAATGACATAAAGGTGATAAACATGACCAATACCGCTTTGATTTTGGATAGGGAAAATTCCCCGATCTTTTAGAGGTGCTAGTAACTTATCATACTCGCTAGCTGCCCAGTTGCGGGAGCTATTCCACCCTGATAAATGAGGCAGCTTTACTTTGAGAATAGCCGCTTGTAAAGTATCTAAACGACTATTTTTACCAATATCGGCATGGAAATATTTGCGAGGCGCGCCGTAATTCCGGAGAGAGCGCAATTTTTGGGCGATTTCAGCATCTTTCATCAAAACCATCCCGCCATCACCACAGCAGCCCAAATTTTTACTGGGATAGAAGCTAAAAGCAGCAGCTTTTCCCACCGAGCCTGCGATATAGCCCTCTCTTTGGGCTAGATGAGCTTGGGCTGCATCTTCAAAAATTACCAAATTGTTAGCCTCAGCAAACTTTAACAATTGGCTAGGCGAGACCATTTGACCGTAAAGGTGAACGGGTATAATTGCTTTAGTCTTGGGGGTAATGGCTTTTTGGGCTGCATTGAGGTCAATCAGAGCCGTATCGATGTCACAATCAACTAAAATGGGAGTAGCTCTAGCTTCCCTCACACCGATCAAGGTAGCGATAAAGGTATTGGCTGGTAAAATCACTTCATCACCCTCACCAATACCACAAGCTTGTAATCCCAGCGCGATCGCATCTGTTCCACATGCTACTCCTATCCCATACCCTGCGCCAGAAGCAGCCGCAAATGCCTCCTCAAACTCTGCCAGGGCTTTCCCCAGTACGAAATCTCCTCGTTTGACTGCCGAGTGGAGAGCTTCGTCTAACTCGGCTTGAATGGGTTGATGTTGCTGACTCAAATCAACGAAGGGAATTTTTACAGAGGCTCTTTGATTCATTTTCAATAAGGGTGTGTTGGTGACAAGGGGTACTCTCCCTCTTATCTATTTATGTCTAATTTTCGTTGTGATGCAAACCCCTAGATGAGAGAGTTATGGTAAAGTTTGCGATCGGTACGCCTCTAGTTACCACTTCAGTGGCTTATGGGGTGAGAAATATGGCGAAAAGTCTTACAGGATAAGCTTTTCAACCAGAGCTGATCTGCTTAAATTAGCCCCTCAATCTGGCGAACAACAACGAACCCATCAGACTTGTAGCAGCTCGGATTAGCCCAATTGATCTGGGAAAAATGCAGCTCCCAGTTCTTCAACAGTATTGACAACTAATGCTCGATCTAAAAACTCGTTGCGACGTTCACAGGAAGTTTCTGCAATCAACAAACAGCTATGGCAAGCTGCCCCATGTAGGAAGCGTTCTTCTTGCGTATTATCAGGCTTATGTTGAGCGCAAACGGGGTCATTAGAACAAAGTTTACCAAATTCAATGGCGGTTGCTAAATGATGTTCAATGCGTTTACCAACTTCTACTAATCCGCCCAAGGTTCCCTCAGAACCAGAAGTTCCGGTATAGAGTAAGATGCCGTATCCTGACTCTCCAGCATAGATACGTTCTCGAATCGAACTAGCAGCATAGCCACATTCAAGGGATACGGTAGTGATTAACAAATGGGAGAGAGAATGGAGCATGATATAGGGAAGTCCAGGAAAATGTGCTTTATCTTTGGGAATTTTGCGGCGTTCACACCACTGGTTAAACCCATACAGAAGTTCATGACCTTTGTTCTTAACAGCCTGAGAGTTTCGCCACTCCTCTATGGCAGCCTTATTAAAGGCAATGAAGACTCCCTCTCCTTTATTCTCAATTGCAGGAACCCAGGTAGGTTCAACATCTAACGCTGCTCTCCGTACCTCTAGGGATAATTCACCGTCGATATCTGGCATCTCTGCCTCAAAGCGGGTGAAGCCCACTTGGGCTATCACTTCTCGGAGGCGGTGTACCAGAACAATTCGCTCTACTCGTGAGGCGAGTACTGGCGGCAAATCCTTAATTTTGCGGGTACGAGCATAGAAATCTCCCTCCGGGACATCCTCTCCCACTTCATCAGGACTGGATAATAAGGCTTCAATTTCAACTTGCTTGATACTTTTGGGTTTAGGCTGTTCTCCACTCAACCGTCGTTGAACCTCTGCCCAAACTGCCTTATCATCCGTAAAATCTTCCAACGCATCAGCAACTCGCTTTTTCTTGCGTTCCTTGCCAATGTCATCGGCATCCTCAGCATACTTGAGAAAGTCTTCATAGACTTGACTCACGGCATCTTTGAGCTTTTGGTCTGAGTCGGGAATCGAGATAACACTTAACGTTTGAGCAAAATAGGCATTACTGGCAGAGCGAACCAAAAGACGATTCTTTTCTGGTACATCCTTGTCACGGGCAATACATTCCTCTAATGCACCTTGACCTAACCAGGGACGCTGACCTTTACAATACCCCAAAACATTGCGACCGGGTATGGTTGCATCGGAAAGGGGACGACGTTTTTTACACTGCTCACAGCGCACGAAAATATCAGCGAAGTCATTTCCTGTACCCCCTTCATCTAACCAAAGTGGTGCAGGGCAATTACTACGGCAATCGGGATTAACAAAATGATACCAGTCAATGTCACTGATATGACCATTCAAACAAGCCTGGACAAAACGTACAGGCACAACCGGGATTTTTTTCTTATTGTCGTTGAGATATTTCCCCTTTACTAAACGAGACCAGGGGAGCAAGGGTCGAGTCTGATACTCTTTCCCACTCTTGGCTTGCCATTTAACATCAGAAATCTGGGCGACAAACCAACTAGGAAAGGTAAAAGCAGTAACCCCAGTACGGGGAGCTGAGGGGTCTTGTTCAGCCGCAGGGGGTGCGTACATATCAATTCTGGCTACCCCTAAAAGCTCAGAAACTCTTGCTGCTAGACGTTCTTCATAGATGGGTTGGTTGCGATAGCCTTGCCAGTGGTTAAGACCGCCAATCAAAACAGAATGCTCTGGTAAGTCTACCATCGATCCGGGACCGAATGTAGAAAGCATCTGACTTTGGCGGATTTCTCCAGAGGGGGATTGTTTTTTCTTTTGATTCATGACATTTCCTCCTCTACTTCCTCAACATTATTAGGGTTCCTCACCCACAGGTTGACCACAGGTTCGACATCTCGCAAGCTGCGTTGGGCTTTGAATTTCTGGATAATAGGAGGTTGGTTCTTCAAGTCTGGATCTAAAAAATCTTGGAGTAAAGGGGGTGCAACACCTACTTCCTGTTGGTACTGGAGTTGTCCTTTATCCACAGCAATGTCTTCCCAAGCATCTAAGAGGTTATTAACACGCTTTATGATTTTCTGGCGAAGTTCATCAGCTTCAGTTCCATTGAGTTCCTCATCATGTATTTCAGCACGTTGGGCGATAGTCTCTGCCACAAAGTTTAGCTCTTGTCGATACTGACCGATATCTGCTGCTTTGAGAGGAGCTGTTAATTCAGACTTACCCAATCGTGCCAAAGCAACAGTTACTCCGGCAATACCTCTATCTACAGCACGAGGAGAAAAGGGTGTGACGCTGGTGGCTTCAACAGCGCGGTAGAATGAGGTATGCCAGGATTGGAACCTTTCGTAGTGAGAGCGATCTCTGGGTCGATGCACATTGAGTAGCGTGACGACTAAACCCGGTCGATTTTCATCCCGTCCGACACGACTGGTAGCTTGGATATATTCCGCAGCCGTTTTCGGTTGTCCTAAAACCACCATTAAGCCTAAGCGAGTGATATCCAAACCCACGGAAATCATGTTGGTGGCTAGTACTACATCTACCCGTTGCTTTTCCTGAAAGGGAAGCTGTAACCTTGCTTTGGTTTCAGCAACTTTATTGGTGCTGACTCGTGAGGTGAGTTCGCAGGGTTCATCATCAATTTTGCGGTTAGCAAAGGAACCAGAGGTTTCATTTTCTCGATGTCGTGAACTATAACGAGCCAAACGAGCATTCACTTCATCTTCAACAATCCGGCGACTTCCTCCTAATTCCCGTAGGGAGTTAAAGTATCCTAAGAGGGTCATGTAGGGGTCTGCGGGGTTTTGAGTATTTTTTGCTCCTCCTGCTGCTTTCCATTCCTGTTGGGCTGCACCTAATAATGCTAGGTAGGTACGCAGCATAACCACTTTGAGACTACGACCTTGAGCAGCAATTCCCACATAGGTGCGAGGATTTCGTTCCGTAGCTGATGCGGTTTTGGCAAAGAAGGAGTCGCGGCGGTTAGGACCAGGAGGGGGAAAGACATCAACGCGAGTTCGTCCGAATAGTCCCCGAATTTGTCGAGAGGCTCGACGGACGGTTGCTGTAGAAGCAATAATCTTTGGTCGGATGGTTTGACTGTTGATCTCCCGACTACTGAGAGCATCAATGGCTGTTTCGTACAATCCAGCCATTGTTCCTAGAGGACCAGAGATGAGGTGGAGTTCATCTTGGATAATTAAGTCTGGTGGTAGCAGTTTCCCGTTATTGAGGAGATTTCCCGACTTGTTGGGATCTGCTGGTCCATAGAACCCATCTTGAGCGTAGTGGGTGACTTGACCAAATAAAGCCCCTGTTTGACCAATCCAGGGTAAGTTGGCAAATTTATCTACTGTGGCAATGATAAAGCAGGGTAGCCTTCGGTAGATGGGTTCATCAATGGCGATAATGGGTAAGGGGTTCTTACTGCGAAATGCACAGCGAGGTTGTCCATCACTATGCTGTTTGCGGTTACAACAAATAATCTTGAGGTTGGTGGGTTGGTCAGGATTGGGTAGGAGTTGAAAGGAATTCACCCCAAACTTTTCACCGCACCAGGGGCAATTTTCTAAGGGAATCGGAGAGGGCTTGTTTCTGCTATCATTCTGAAAAGCAATAGTGCGAGAACGTGCTGAATATTGGTCGTTATCTCCCCTACGTCCCATTTTGTTAGGGGTTGCCGTCATTCCCACCCATAAGCCTATCTCAAACGGCCATAAACCAAGTTTATCGGGATTTTTCTGCCGTTCCAGTTCCAAGGCACAAATTAGGGTCGCTGCACGACCTAATTGGTCGAGGGTTAACAGGCGTAAGGTGTAGCGCATCAGCACACTCATCCCGGCTGAGTCGATACCTGGATTTTGTAAACGCCGTAGTACTAAGGTAAAGGCAGCTAAACCGAGATAGGCTTCTGTTTTACCACCACCTGTGGGGAAAAAGAGCAAATCGACTAATTCTCGGTCATCATGGAGGGGTTCAGCAATGCCTGGGATATTCATTAGTAAGAAGGCAATCTGAAACAACCGCCATTTAGGGGGAGAAAGCTCACTAGGGGTTTTATCTGTGTCGTGGGTGATCCGTTGACGGATAGCAGTAGCAATGGCGCGATTGGCGATTTGAAAGGCTTCTAGGGTTTGTGGGTCATCAAGGGCTTGCAATCCGGCTTCAATACGTTTATTGGCAATTTCAGCTCGTTCTAAGAGTTTTTGGGCTATCTGGTTACGTTGAGGGGAATCTTTGGGAATGTCTGTTTTTTGTGCGGCTATCCACTGAGTATAAGCTGTAATGATACCACCGAGCATTTGCCTTACGGCTGTTGCATCAGGAGCAGCGGCGATCTTTTCCATTGCCAATTCTACCCCTTCGACTTCTGCTGGGATAACTTTTTCCAAATCAGCGGTAGGTATCCAGGCGGTGCAGACTTGGTTACAACTGTTATCTGGATTGAGATGAGCTATGGCTGAGACATTATGCCCCACAGCATACTCATAATCATCCCGATATTGTAAGTCAGCAACACTTTCATCCCAATCATCATTATTCTGTCCTCTGGGATTGGGACGAGGGACAAAAGAATCAGTCGTTGTAACGGTTAGTTTTGCTTGAAAAATATACTTACTATCTCGCTCGGTATCCGCAGCAGGACGGCGATAATTGACTAAAAATAGAGCCAGAGAACGAGTACCACTAGGGAGACAGTTAGGATATTGGACTGAGCGACTAGTAAGGACAAGTTGTAGTCCGTCACTATTAGGAATATCGAGTTTATGGGTTCGCTCTTTACTACTAGAAAATGAACTGAGAGGAACTTGAAGAGATTGCTTGAAAGGAGTTCTTTGCCAACGTTTTGAGGTGCGATTTTGTAATCCTGTTTCGGCTTTTTCTTCCTCTTCTTCTGCTTGAGGAAGAGGGCAATAATCACCCCATTCAACTGTTACATTTAGTTCCGTAGTATTCTGGGGAATGAGAACACTTAATCCCATTGAAGAAGGAAAAAAAGCTTTACGAGCCGAAGCTGCTTCAGGTGTGGATTCATCATCCCCTGTTCCTTTGCGGCTGAGTTGGTCAAGTTCATCATCCCCGGTATCATCAGAACGTTGCTCGAATGAGGCTTCGTAGGGAACCAGAAAGCCTGTCAGATACCAGAGGGAGGGAGCTTGGGGTAAGATTTCCTCAGCGTGGTCAATATCATCGGTCGTGGGTCCTACCAAGTCGAGTTGGAGAGTGTCTATCAGTCGAGTTCTGACGGCGGCTGAGGTTGTCACGAGCAAGTCTCCTTAAGTGTATTGTTCCCCATCTTTTTAATCCCACCAGGCAAATAATTTTTGAGAACTAATTTCTATTTCATCACAACCCCAAACAAATTGCACAAATTCCCCGGCAAAATCTAAGTCTTTGACACCGATAACGGTTATTGCATCAATAACTAAATTAGGAGTTTCTCTATTAGCAAAGGCTATCCCGTCAAAGGCTGCTTTTACCCCATTTTCTTGGCAACGCTGACCGAATTCGATAAATGAACCAACGGATGGAGCCGCATTAAAACTTGCCGATGCTGTGGTGTATCCTTCGGCAAGAATCTGTTGTAAGGTTTCCAGAGATAAGCCCTCAAATTTGATGGCATTTGGGGTATATTCGGTAATCGTTATCCCCAATATTTCTTCAAGGTTTTGTGTCATAGAATGAAGCTGAATCAAGAACTTTAAGCAACAGCGTATCCGGTGTGTTGTCGCACGTAAGGCGGATGGAAAGCTAAAACGATTTTGTCTTTGGGAACTCCGGCTGCGACGAGTTCATCGGTAATTCCATCTTCGATTCCATCTCTTTGAATCCAAATTTTACCTTCAATTATTTCGACGTGAACAACACAACCATGAATCCTGCGTTTGCCGTCCCAACCTGCATTCATTAGTAAGAAGTTGTTACGCTCTTGGTCAATTATCAACTTACTTTTAATTTCTCCGTGACTATAAGGAATGCGATGATGTTCTTCTAAGATCTGTTCAATAATGTCTCGATATTCATCTATTCTATCCATTTGACAACCTCTGCTTTGTTAGCATCGAAAATAATCAATTTAAGCTTTTGTTCCTCTATTACCATTTGGGCGATCTCTTCTTGAAAGAAATCCAGATAGACTTCATCTGAAATCGCTAAATAAAGAATACGTTGGGGTTGAGAGCGTTTCAGAGCATCTCGATAAAGGATGTATTGACCTAAAGCATTTTCTAGGTCATTGACAGGTGAGGGACTTACAAAACTTTTAATTTCAATGGCAATTTTACGTCCTTCTTTTTCAGCAGCGATGAGTTTTTCGGCTCCTAAATCGATGTAGACTGAGCGAGAGCCTATTGTGAGTCGGAGTAGTTCTTCTGTAATTGTCCAGCCGTCTTTCTCTAAGGCAGTTTTTACGGTATCGTGGTAGATGTCTTTTGCCATTTGCTATTCTCCCCAAAGATCGAGTTGCTGACCATTAGATTGAGTGGATGGGCTGGTTTTTGATTTACGACTCTTTTTGTTTTTTTTGTCCTTGGTTTTAGCTTTCTTCTCGGCGTGTTTTCCTCCTAAGTTTTCTTCTTCATGACGTTTCTGATTCAAATCTAGCAGTCTTGCTAAGACTTCATCATGAGTTTCTTCATTCCAGCGATAACGCCAGGGTTTTTTCTTCCCCCTCTTACTCCCCTCTCCTTCGGAGGGAGAGGGGGCGAGGGTGTCTTCTTCGTAGTCGAGGAGGAATTCACAATCAGTAGAGATGTCTGTCCAACCGTAAGCATCGAGGACAGCGCGATCCATTTTGCTGTGGAGTTCTCGTAGTTTGAGGATATCAGAATCTCTTTCGTCTGGGTCGTGGAAGCGGTTGTAGGTGTCGGTAAGTCCTTGGTTATTGCGAATCATTAAATCAGCGCGGAATTCGTAGTATTCTTTGCCGATAGCTTCTAGTGTGGGGGTGGTTTCCCAATCTTCGGGGAAGGGGAAGGTTTCAAAGCAGTCTGAGGGGGTGTAGCGGAGGTCATCTTTCATGGATGAGCCGAAGAATCTTGCCCATATTTCGTGGATGCGGGATTGGAGGGTGCAGAAAGTGGAGTAAGTGGGGAGGGCGAAAACAGCTAAAGCGTGAGAGAAAACACAGTTGGCTGGTAGGAAAGCGAAAGCACAATGAACTGTTGCACCGCAAGGAATAACTAACACCCGATCGCACTGCGCGATCGCTCTAAATAGTGCAGGTGTATATCTACCCCAAAGCCACCACTTTTGCGCTCTACGACGACCATCCGCAGTATTTTGATTGAGTTTAGCTCGTTCTGGCTTAACTTTCTCCTCTACAATCTTCATCAAATCAGGATATTCCCGCGCTTCAGCCTCACTCATTTCCCCGAAGTTAATCACATAACGATGATGAGCATGAGTAGGACTGCTATTCACTTCTTCCCCACCAATGTAAGGAAAAATGCACTCAGCATTACGCGGATTTTCTGCAATTAAGCGGTGCATTTCAGCAATGGGAGTAGCATCTGGATTACTATCATCAAAAGTAAAACCCATCCCTAGAACATAGCTACCAACAAAGCTCTTATTTGCATTTGCCAGTAGTACAGAAGGATTTTCATTTCCTCCCGCATGGAATAAGAAAGCTGTAATTTTTGAAGTGGCTCGTCCGTCAAGGTTCTTTGTCTTTTTATAAGAGCCTTTGATAATATTAATGACACTCACCACAACCGCTGCTAGTCCAGGCCATTTAACCCGTTTCTGAGCGTTATAAATTGTACCTCCGTTCTGACAAATAAACCTTAATCCACTACTACGAGTATCACCCTGAGCGATGGTATTGGTGGCAATTAACCCAAAGCATCCATCTTTCCGTAAAATCGTAAATGCACGTACAAAGAAATGGGCTACTAAGTCAGAATTACCATGAGATTCAGGATGAATTTCTTTTAGCCAATGGAGATATCCTTCAGGGTTACTGTTAATGGTAGTGTTTTTCCCAGCAAAAGGAGGATTACCCACAATCGCATCAAACCCAGAATTCTCTCTATCAAACACCTCTGGAAACTCAATCTCCCAATTAAACGGAATAATCGGTTTCTCTTCAGTACGAAGTTTTTCAGAAATAGCTTGAAGTTTAAGTTGTGGATTTTTAGCCTCATAATTTAGGACATAATTCTTCCGCCACTCTCGCACCAAAGCAGAATACTCTTCTTTAATTTCTGTCTGTTCTTTTTTGTTCTTCCCTGCTCCGGCAAAGAAAGCACCAACAGCAACATCTCCAGTTAATCGAGTATCTTCTAATTCCTGTTCAGCCAGCTTGAGTCGAGTTACATTATTCTCAGCATCCTGGTCTGTACGTGTATCTAATGCTTGAATTTCTGCACGATAGGACTTAGCCCGGTCAACCTTTTCTTTAATCAGTTTAATTAGAGGTAAATTTTCTATAGAGTCTTTACCAAAGTTACCAATTTCTCGCCGGGTTAACCCAACTAATGAATCCCCACATTTAAGGGCATGATCTAAAAACGTAAACGGTCTATCTTTTGCCAGAGTTACTAACCAGAGAGATAACTTAGCTAAATTTACCGCAAAGGGATTTTTATCAACTCCGTAAAGACAGCGTTGTGCCACTAATCGACGGGCGAGAACAAGGGGTTCTTCGTTACCGCTTCCCATACCACCGGGAATAATCTTGTTTGCAAATTCGGCTGACCTAACCCCCCAACCCCCTTCCCTGCCAGGGAAGGGGGAGTCAGAAAGCCCCTCTCCTTCTAAGGGAGGGGTTGGGGAGGGGTCAGACTCTCGACTCCAAACCTCTACCAACTTTTCTGCCAGTTGACGACAAGCTTCAACTAAAAACGCCCCTGAACCCATCGCCAAATCACAGACTTTTAGAGATAAAATCTGGTCAGGAGTAGGATGTTCCCCCAATGCTTCTAAAACCGGACGCAAGGTTGTTTCAACAATCGGCTGTGTTAATTTCCGAGGTGTGTAATGAGAACCCGTCCTGCGCCGTTCTTCACCCGGTTGCAGATATAATGAGCCAGGAGGCAGTAGATTAGGAGTGCGTGGAGACACTCGACGGTCTAAAGCTGCAACTAATTCTGCGGTTGTTTCTGCTTTTTTCAGGGCAGTTAAGCCTTTATCCGTTAGTTTACAATCTGCGTCCTGCAACAGTTGGCTCCGGTCTTTCCCTTTTGCTGCCAGAATTGTTTCAACATTCACCACCACATCTTTTGGACGGACTGCAATGGAAAGACCTTGAGCGACTTCCACCTCAAAGCCCATAATCGCTTCATACACTGAGCCAATTTGCTCTACATCTAAAGAACGGTAGGATAAACGTTCACTGTCTAAGATTAAAAGTTTATCGAGAAGGCGATAGATCACACCATCGGGGATGCGGGGAATTTTGCCTTCACCCCCCTGCCCCCCTCTCCCCAAATGGGCGAGGGGGGTGTCAGTATCTTGTCCCCCTGCTCCCAAGTTGGGAGCAGGGGCTAGGGGATGAGGGTAACAACGTCCTTCTAAAAACGGGTACTCATCCGGGTCAAATAACTGTCCATGTCGTGCTGGTAAATAGTCTGGAGTTGCTCCACCCCCGTCATAAACTAAGCGAAACAGACTCAACAGCCATGACCAAGCACCGTAACGCTGATCCATTGTATCAGGGTAATTTCCCGCATCTTCTCGTAAGCGGTCATGTAAACCCGTGATAGAGTAGTTACGCTGGTAGATGTCATCTCCCGGCATTAGCCCCTGGTCTTCGGCATAGAGCAGAAACACCAGCCGCATCAGTGTGGTAATCAGTCCACCATAAATATGTTGAGGATTGTGTTTGGCTAATTCACTGAGCAATTTACCATTCACTGTGGCATCGGCAGTTTGGAATCCTCGCAACAGTTCCCACAGGGCATCAAGTACCTGGTCTGCTAACTTAGTAGAAACCTCCGCCTGATACTCTCGACTATCACTGAGAAGTTTAGGCAGACGACGTTCAGCAGGGACATTAAACAGCCTATCTGCTCCTAAAAGTAGCTTCAGTCCGCCCAAAATTAAGCGTCCTGGCACTTCACACATGGCTTGCACCGGAAAAGTCAAATGCCCGGATGACTCCCCTCGTGGCGCGTAAACCAGCCGCAAATGCGTTCCATTACAGAGCAACCCGACAGGGATTTCTGTCTCTCGCAATAGCCGTTCAAATTTCTCCTGTACTGTGGCTTTCCAACCCTGTCCTTTTTCAACTTTTGGATCTATTTCATCGAGGGATTGTCCGGGTGTTGCTTCTTGGATAAGCATTAACCAGGAATCGGTATCTAGGTCACGAACCGCTTTTGTTGGTTTGAGGGTTTCGCTATAGTCAGGTAAAACAACTTCCAATGTTTCTGGTAAAGTTTCTTGTCCAGGTGTCCCAACTAAATCTTCTGGCATCCACTCCAACACCTGTCCAGCAAATGCTGTAAAATCTTTAATCCATGCCTCTTTACTTTCGGATCTGCCAGGAAGCGGCTCATCACTGATTACCTCTAACAATCTCTCCTGCACCTCTACCGCCTGGGTTCGATCAATAACCGCTTGCGCCTTAACCAAAGCGATGGGGGAAACCACCAAACCCACAGGTTGGATAAGTCCTAACCATTCTTTGTGTCTGAAAATTTCTGGATCTGGAGACATAGTTAGAGAGTAGAGAGCAAGATTGTTTGTGGCAATAGTTGGTACAGCAAAAGGCAGAAAACAGAAGGGACAGAGGAAGGTAGCAAGGAACAAGAGAATAATAACTGTTTAGGCAGACATAATAAGCTGCGACCCATTTAAACTGTATATTTTCAATTTAGGGAAAAAGTCATTAAACCCTCTCCCTGCTCCCCTGCTCCCTGCTCCCTGCTCCCTACTCCCCTCTCCCTACCCTAACTCGACACTGGCTGTAGATAAACTAAACCCACTGGCTCTACTCGGTCGGCTTTTACCTGATAGGCTTGCTCAATTCGTTCGGGTTCTTTAATAATATCTTCCTCTAGTTCTGCGAGTCGAATTCGCCAGTGTCTACTGTCAGCTTCAATTTGTCGTAATTCATCTTTATTAAAAAGGGAAAGCTGATAGGTTTCGTATTGTTTTTCTTGGATGAGAATGCGATCGCGTTGTTCTTCTAAAAGCTTTTTCATCTCTTTAGCTTCTTTAATTCCCCGTTCTTGTAACTTTTTATTCGCTCGTTCTGTTAATACTTGAGCGCGGCGTTCCAGGTGGGGAATCAACTCTTCTACATCCCTGGGTGCATAGGCTTGAAAACGCTCTTTTACTGATGCAGGAACATCTCGCAGCCGGGGAGTAACCAGAGATTGTTCTAATACTTCTAAGACATTCTCCTTTTCCCCCTCACTTAAAGGTCGTAGTCGTCCCCTTCCTCGTGCTTCAGGATTGATCCATTCTGCGGCTACAGCGATAATTTCGTCATGAAGTCTAGCGGCTCGTTCTCCATAGAGAGATAATCTTCCCAAGGCAATTACTTTTGGTACTGGGTCATCCGTTAAACAAACACAAGCACGGGTTAATTCATCGTAGAGAAACCCTTGAGAAAGGAAACGTCCCAACAATCTTTGCACTAACCGATGCTCTAAGTGGAGGTGAACCACCTCACCATCAAGGGTTCCTGGATCTCGAAAAACCACCGGACGAATCGTTGTCTCTTTTCGCCATTCCCAGAGCTTTTGTCCCTGCTTGCGAACAGATCTTAAACTATCAAGGGTATTTGCCCAAGTGGTATCTGCACCTACTTGCTGGTCAAGGGCTGGTAGTACCCACCTCGCCCGTTCTGAATCTCGTACTACTTCATTGGGGTCAAGGGGTTCTAAAGGTTTGGCTCCTAGAATTTCTAAAGAGGCTGAGAGGGTATCTCGAAAATGGCGGTCATCTAAACCAAGCCAACGTTGAGAGTCCCGCAGCATATCTTCTAATTCTACTTGCTGCTGATGCAGTTTTTCTCTACGAACACGAATGGCTTCTAGTTCTTCTTTGATGACTTGACCTTTGCCTACTGATTCTGAATCGGCACAGTCAGAGGTTTCTATGGCTGCTGTTAGACGGTGTTCTTCACTCCCGCGAATTCCTCGATCAAGCAGCTTGGAGATATTCTTCTCAACTACAGGAGACAAACTACCCAATTCAGCTTGAATTGTAGCTGTTTTTTTGACCAGAACATCTAACACTCGGTCTTCAGAGCGTTGGGGCAGCAAAAAGTAGTAACATCTAACAGTAGCTTCTCGTTGCAACTTACGGTCAATTCTGCCATTGCGTTGTTCCATCCGACTAGGATTCCACGGTACATCGAAATGGAATAGGTCAGCACAGTAGTTTTGTAAATTAACTCCCTCCCGTGCTGCATCTGTAGCAATGAGAATTCTCAAGGGATGGACAGAGGGGTTAGCATTAAAAGCGGCTTTAATCGATTCTCGCCGTTCTTCCCCCATACCGCCATGAAACGTATCAATACGCTGATTCTCTTGATCTGAGTTAGCGATCGCTGTTTGAAGTTGCTGTTCTAAGTAACGCTTTGTATCAGTATACTCAGTAAAGATTAACACCCGTTGATTTGTCCAGGTTGCCCCAGGTTTACCCAGTTCGGAACAAAGATTTTCCTTAATCCATTCCACCAACTTGGTTATCCGTCCATCGGGTTGATACCGTGTAACCTCAGCAATTTCGCTCATCTCCTCAAGAAGTTCTAACTCCTGTTGAGTAATCTCCAATAAGTCAGTTTGCGTCGCCACTACCATTTGAGCATCTTCTTCGGCTTGAACCTCTGCTTCAGATATGTCTGCACGGTCATCATCTGCGCCTGGAGCTTCTTTGAGTAGGGTAAGATTTTTAGGGTTAGAAGTTCGATGCTTTTGAGCCTGACGAGTAATGGAATTGCGATGCACTCTCAGGGTTCGGGCAAATGCTTCAATGGAAGAAAGTAATCGCTTTTGTAGTGAGGTAATCACCAGATTGGCGGCTGTCTGAGTCGATTTTGGTGCATCCCGCAAACGTTCTTCTCGCAGAATGCGGTATTCTTGTAAAAGTAGAGCGAGTGTGAGTTCTGGTGCATTTTCCGGTAAGTTATCGACAATCACCGGAAGTACTTGACGTTGAGGAAAATCGCGATCGCCAATTTCTCGTAAGTCTTGCTTGAGTCGCCGTACCATCACTGCATCAAGTAGTTTCTTACTCTTTACCGGAACCCCTCGGCAGAAACGCTGCGGATCGAGGATTTCCAGCAATGCGGCAAAACTATTGGAATGTCCGTTATGGGGGGTGGCTGAGAGAAAGAGCTTATGTTCAAAACGAGGGGCAATATCCCTCACTGTCTTGGTAAGCTGGGAGTCTATGGCATACTTGGAACTACTGGCAGGTGCAGCATTATGGGCTTCATCCAGAATCAGCATTGAGCCAGCCGAAAAACTCCCTAACCAATCTCGCAGAGGAGCTGCATAAGCTTCATCTCGCAGGAGAGCATGGGAGATAATAAAGCGAGTGTGGGTTGTCCAAGGGTTAATACCGTAACCCCTTTCCCTACGTCTGCTTGCCACAAAGTCTCGGTCAAAGATTTGGAAAATTAAACCGAAGCGACTTTCCATCTCCTCCTGCCACTGTCTTACCACAGAAGGGGGAGAGGAAATAACTACTCGCTTAATTTTCTGGCGCATCAACATCTCGCGCAAGATTAAACCTGCTTCGATGGTTTTACCCAAACCTACATCATCGGCGATAAATAGGGACACCCTCGGCATTAACAGAGCTTTCCGCAGGGGTTCAAGCTGATAAGCTTTTACTTGAATCCCTGCTCGATAGGGAGCTTGAAACAGTTTGGGGTTGGTGGAAGTAACACAGTTCCAACGTAAGGCGTGGAGGTAGGCTGAAAAATAGCGGGGATTATCGAAACCTCGATTAACTACTGCTTCCCAGGAAGAAACTCCCACAAGTTGAGCATCGACTTCTCGCTCCCAGAACACCTCTAACTGCTGTCCTTGAGCATCATCTTCTAAACAGGAAAGCCGTACCTGAGTATCTCCATCCTGGGATACGGGTTTTGTCACCTCTTCAACTAGATACTGTCGAGAACGGACTTGAACAATTTGTCCTGTTTCTATGCTTACCACCGATACCTCGCTCGAATAGTTGGTATATTGATACAGGAGCTTGTTTTTCAGGATATTTAAGTTAAGTGTAATTAAACTAAGCTCACCAGGAGAAATTATTGATACTTACTCTATCAAAACCCACTTAAAAGACATCCAAAACACCTAAATCAACCGTCAACTATCAACTGTCAACTATCAACTGTCAACTATCAACTGTCAACTATCAACTGTCAACTATCAACTGCGATAATTATTCTTCCCTACCAGGAAGGCGCAACCTACCCAACTCTGGTAATTCGATTAATTCTTTTTGCGGTTCCTTAACATCAATTGGTAATAATAATGGTTGAGGTTGTTCCTCAATCAGATAACTTGCTAAAGGTAGACATCTTTCTAAATCTTCTAACGGCCTAGTTACTACCGTTACCGCAATTAGTTCTCCAATCCGTCTCGCTTCAGCCATTCCCACTTGTAAAGCCATGGCCACTTCTGCTACCCTACCTCGGATAATGGCAGTACACAAACCATCACCAATCGTTTCGTAACCAGTAAGTTCCACATCAGCAGATTTAAGCATGGCATCAGCCGCACCAACAATAGCAGGGAATCCTCGCGTTTCCAATAATCCCAAAGCTTGAGAACTATGGCGGGAACGACTATAGTGTCCCATATCGTCCAAGAGGTGTGAACCAATGGGAAATATCACCTCTAGGTTAGGGAAGGGACGGGGAATTACCAAAGAAGAGAGATACTGCCCTTCCCGTTTGGCATGTTCTATTCCCGCTTGGACAGCAATTCTTACCTCAGCCGTCACTCCTCGAACAATAGCAGTACAATGACCGCTACCAATTTTCTCAAATCCGATCAGGGTGACACCAGAAGATTTCAGCATAGCATCTGCCGTGCTGACGATAACCGGAAAACTAATTGTCGAAACCAAACCCAAGGAGGTTTGGCGGGTGCGATCGCGTTTGCGCAAAGAGTCTTGGGGAACTATTCCATAGTTGTATAACTCCATCATAAAACATCTATCTGTTTTGGGAGAGGTTAGAGGTTAGAGGTTCGAGCTTAGGGGTTAGGATTGATGTTGTGGCAGCAAATTTAGAGTCTGTACCTGATAGTTTCTAATTTCACGGCAAAATACGCTTTATATTGTATCGTCACTCCCTACTCCCCACTCCCTATTCCCTATTCAGATGAAGGAGGAGGATTTAGGGATTGATTATAAGGAAATAGAGTTTTGAGAATTCGATCCAGGCTGCCTTGCCCGTAAACAGATATTCCCACTTCTGAGGTTGATGATGTCACTTTTACCTCAGCGGTGGCATCTGATTTAGTAGTATCTTCCGATACCTCAACTGGTGGGGAGGTAATTTGTCCGTTAGTAGACTCTGGCGCTATAGTCTCTGGTGGTGTAGTGGCGGGTGAAGATTCGGGAGTCTGGGGAATCTCAACGCTGGAAGTATTAATGGTGACTGGGGATAGACTGGGAATTGTACGCCCTGTATCTCCTAATAAAGAGGCAGATGGTATTACAGCTCGTGACTCAACAGAAGTGTTATAAATTGTCGTTAAGGAACCAACACAGGAATTAGAGCCAATTTTCCCTTGACCAAATACTAATACGCCAGCACCTAAATTTGCACCAATTTCTATTTCCAGAGTGCCTTCATGAGCATGAAGGATCGAACCAGTACCGATACAGACATTAGCACCAACGATCATTGTACTATCTGGATCTGCTTGCAAAATTACCCCAGATGAGATAATGGCACTCGGATCGATCCTCACATCGCCTTGAACGTATACATGATAGTGACTGCTTGATGGCAGTTGAGGCAAATACATTTTGTTTGTTGCTCATTGCTGAGTTCTAATGGCTAATAGCTAATTTTTAATGGCTAATTGTTAATTGCCGATCGGTCATCCAGCTTGGGTAATTTATTGTTAATTGATTAACGAATAAATCTCGACGTTAACCATTAACAATTAGCCATTAATTAACTTCAGCTAGGCTTTTGAATAATCGTTTCCAGAACACGTTTTTTCGCTTTGGTATCGATACCAATTAGCCGGACGTATTCGTCGCTATGCTCTGCCATACAGCCAGCGAGACGATCTAGTACTTCTGACTCGCGATTAGAATCGATGGGAGAACAGCTTTGCCAAGATCCCGTGCGGAAGCGACGCTTGTCGGCATGTTCGGTGCCAATTTTGTAGCCTTGAGATAGGAGTTGACGAATCTGAGTGATGGTATCTTGGTTCAATGATGTGCTGGAGGTTCCGCCATTGCGATCTGCGGCTGCTTGGGCGGTGTTATAGCTAGCGCTACTATCATTTTGAGCTATTTTGGCTGTGGGCGACACTTTGCCAGAAGGTCGTTGAATAATTTCTTCTAAAACGCGGCGTTTGGCTTTAGTGTCGATGCCAATGAGTCGGACGTATTCGCCAGTATGTTCTTCGAGGCAATCTGACAAAGCATTCATCACTTCCGATTCTCGATCCGATTGAATTGAAGCAGCACTTTGCCAGGAACTAGTGCGGAAGCGACGCTCGTCAGCATATTCAATACCAATACGATATCCTTGAGCTAATAGGCTCCGGACTTGGGATTGGAGATCTGAATTTGTGCTTGAGGCTGATTGGCTAGCACGAATGGATGGGGCGCTAGCAGCAGCTTGGGCAGAGGCTTTAACGGGAGAACCGCCGGGACGTTGGATAATTTCTTCTAAGACACGGCGTTTGGCTTTGGGATCGATACCAATGAGTCTGACATACTCGCCTTCATGTTCCGCCAAGCAATCTGCCAAGCTATTGAGGACATCTGATGCTCGATCTGATTGAATGGAGATGGCACTTTGCCAGGAACTAGTGCGGAAGCGACGCTCATCGGCATATTCTGCACCAACGCGGTATCCTTGGGCTAGGAGTTGACGAACCTGTTGTTGAACTTCTGCTGTAATTGAAGACATAGAACTATATGAATTATCGGAACTAGGGGAAGTTTGGGAGCCGCGATCGCTAGAATCAAAAGAATCAGACGACTGGGCAATTTCTTGGCGAATGGGCGCTATACATGCCTCATCCGCAGCACATTGATAACCGGAACGCAATGCCTCACTGTTTTTGACAATGTGGCTGGCAAATTGTCGGTCTTCTTCTTCGACATCCGGTAGTCTGTCAGCTTGCTGCTGAGTGTTAACTACTGCCCCTGAAGGGACGTATTTACCGGGGGGAATTTCCACATCTTGAACCAGGGCGTGCATCATGACGATACAGCCTTTGCCAATCCGGGCATTAAATACAGTGGAGCGAAAGCCAATAAAGCAATCATCTCCGATGTAAGCTGGCCCGTGAATTAGGGTCATGTGAGTGATGGAGGTATTCTTGCCAATCCAGACTGAGTAAGGCTCTTGGTCATCACCAATTACTCTACCTGTCTCGAGAGAATGAATTACTACCCCATCTTGAATGTTTGAGCCAGCACCAATGTAAAATGTGCCTCCTTCATCGGCTCTAATTGATGAGCCTGGCGCAATTAATACATTCTCACTAATCCGGACATCTCCGATAATGTTGGAAAAAGAATGGACGTAAGCTGTCTCGTGAATTTGGGGCTCTGCCAAATTTTTTGACCAAGGGGTGGGGGGAGCCGCGTAGCCACGGGCTGCCATAATTGTCTTCTCCTATCTCAAAAAAGGGATACACCGCGATTAGCTGGCTGGACGTATTTTGCTGGTGGGAGGCGTTGGCGTGCCACTGCTCTGGCTTGCCGGGATCGGGGAGCCTCTAATCGCCAATTCAATGGACAAACTTGGACTAACCATACAAAAGAACACCGAATCGCCTCAAAAGTGGTTATTCTTTTTGGCATACCTGCTGGCATTACAGGATAGAGGCTATTGATATTGTTCGTTTTGACCCGCCTCAATGGGGCGTTTATAGGGATAAATCCCCTGAAGATTGCTCGGGTAATGTTTTCCAGGCTAACGCTACGCTTCGCTAACGCCAATGTTTTAAGAGCTTGTCGCGTCAACTACACTTCCTTTACCAAATAGGGATGTTTAATAATTGACGACAGAGCTACAAGCACCGAAAGCACCTGTAGGTGTCATGACTCTAAAAACGTAGTTTGTCACTGAGGCTGGCTATCTCCAGACTGTTTGAGCTGGTTGTCCAACTTTGTAAGCGTGTTTGGTGGATAGCCTGCTCGATTAACGATATTGATCTTTTTTACTGTAGAGAATATGATTACCCACACTCACCGTGTCGATAATTCCTACTACCATGGCATCAATAGGACGCTTATCGCTCTCACCCACTTGTCGTGCCGCGCTACCACGACTGATTAAAACCCACTCTTCCACACCTGCGCCGACGATATCTCCTGCTACTTCATACTGAGGTAGCAGTTGACCTTCGCGATCGATAAATTGCACCAATAGGAATTTTACACCTCTAAGGCTGGGTTCTTTACAAGTGCTGACAACTGTGCCGCAAACTTTGGCAATTTGCATTAACTGCTCCCGATTCCTGACAATTGGTTACAATCGCTGACTGTTTCTCACTCCGATCGTTCGTTGGATTACGGACGGTTCATAGGACGGATGGCGTTGGTTTGATCGCGGAATTGCTGTACGTCTTCGGTGTAGCGAATCGGTAGCACGTATTCCAGGTTTTCATGGGGACGGGCAATGATATGGGTGGATAAAACTTGACCCCCATTTACCCGCTTTACGTTGTCTACTCCAGCGGCGACTGAGGCTTGGACTTCGGAGACATCGCCCCGGACAATTACTGTGACTCTACCGCTACCAATTTTTTCGTAACCGACTAGGGTGACGCGGGCGGCTTTCACCATTGCATCTGCTGCTTCGACTACGGCGGGAAAGCCTAGTGTCTCTACCATTCCAACGGCAATTGACATTCGTTTGACTCCAGAATTTTTAATTGGGGAACTTTTTGTTGAGGCGAATCAGATTTAGCGGGTTATTAGTAAGTGACGCTAATAGCTGCGGAATTGCTCAACTGCTTCGCTGTACCGGATGGGCAAGACGTACTCCAAGTTCTCGTGGGGACGAGCAATAATGTGAGTTGATAGCACCTCGCCACCATTGACGCGATTGGCGGCTTCAATACCTGCTGCTACTGAAGCTTGCACCTCGGAGACATCCCCCCGGACAATCACGGTGACGCGGGCGCTCCCGATTTTTTCGTAACCTACCAGAGTAACGCGAGCCGCTTTTACCATAGCGTCTGCGGCTTCCACTACAGCGGGAAATCCTTTGGTCTCAATCATTCCGACAGCAATTGGCATGATGCTTTTCTCCTCGTCTATTGATTAACTACAACCTAACTACAACTTAACTGGAACTTTACTTGCCAAGCGGCATGACAATGTGCTTGCCAAGGTTTTTGCTAAGGGACATAACAACCTGCATAACACTGTACTGGTCGCAATGCGTGCAAATACCTAGATGAATTTAGCTCGATCTAAAAATCCGACGGAAATGCCGATTTTTTGAGATGGACAAAGATCATCGATCGATAGCCACCCTCAGCATAGAGAACCTTGGCATATTTGACAATATAAATTATTATAATAATCATTTATGATTTTGCTTAAAAAAACTTAACAATACTAATTTGACAGGGAGATGAGCTAAGGAGAATTGACCGATTTGGAGAAAGATCCATTTTGTTTTATAATTTTTTGATAATTTCCATAGAATCTGGACTATGCTGGCGTTGCCGATGGTCTTGGCTTTGCCTATTCCAAAGCAACTAAAGGGGTTGATGGGTCGAGCTAGTCTGGGCAACCTAAAGGGGATCGAATCGAGACTTAATGTTATAAGTCGATTTTATTGGTGCTATTACACTGACTTGCAGGGACTCTGGTTTCGATCGTAATGATTGGAAAATCATGAGAAAAAGACCAAAACAATCTCAATAAAAGCCAACTATAGGTTTAGTTATGAAACGGTTAAATTTCCCTAATTAATCGTGACAAGAAAAGAGTAAAAAACCATGAGATTTGGTAGTTAATACCAAATAAAATCAGGTTTGAAATTCTTGGGGGAGAGGAATTTAAAGTAATCGTAAACTGGCGAGGGATAAAATAATTATGACTGAGTTGATTACTCAGACAATTTGGCTAGTACCGTTTTATGGGTTAATTGGCGCTGTTCTCACTCTACCTTGGGCTACCGGGGTAATTACTCGCACTGGACCGAGACCTGCGGCTTACTTTAACCTGTTAATGACCCTGGTAGCTTCTGTTCACGGCGGGTTGATTTTCTGGTCAACATGGCAGGAACCTGTGAGAGAGTTGGTATTTCACTGGCTACATATTGCTGATTTGGATATATCGTTAGCGATAGAAATCTCACCCGTGAGTACTGGAGCAATGGAGATTATCACATCTCTAAGCTTCTTTGCTCAACTCTATGCTCTAGGGTATATGGAGAAAGATTGGGCATTAGCTCGTTTCTTTGCCTTAGTGGGAATTTTCGAGGGGGCGATGGCAGGGATTGTCTTGAGTAATTCTTTATTTCTCAGCTATGCCCTATTGGAAATACTCACCCTTTCGACTTATTTACTAGTGGGATTTTGGTACGCTCAACCTTTAGTCGTGACAGCAGCACGAGATGCCTTTTTAACCAAAAGGGTAGGGGACGTTTTACTGTTGATGGGTGTGGTTGCCTTGGCGACAATGGCAGGGACTTTAAACTTTAATGAATTGTACGATTGGGCGGGGACAGCCCATTTATCCCCTGCGATCGCAACCTTGTTAGGATTAGCATTAATTGCCGGACCGATTGGTAAATGTGCCCAATTCCCCCTCCATTTATGGTTGGATGAAGCAATGGAAGGTCCTAATCCAGCCTCGGTGTTGCGAAATTCTTTGGTTGTCTGTTGCGGTGCTTACGTGTTAGTTAAGCTTCTGCCTATTTTAGCTCTGTCACCTGTAACGCTATGGGTTTTAGTGGGAATTGGTAGCGTGACGGCGATTGGCGAATCTTTAGTTGCGATCGCCCAAATTGATATTAAGCGATCGCTCTCTCATACCACCAGCGCTTACCTGGGTTTAGTATTTATCTCTGTGGGAATGGGGCGTGCTGATGTCGCATTCTCTTTGCTGCTAGCTCATGCGGTTGCTAAAGCCATCTTATTTATGAGTGTTGGCTCCATTATTTTCACCACCAATAACCAAAACCTCACAGAATTGGGGGGCTTGTGGTCCCGGATGCCTGCGACAACGACAGCCTTTGTTGTCGGTACTGCTGGTATGAGTGGCTTGATACCTCTAGGTGGTTATTGGGCATTTAGTGAAGGAATCAACGCTTTTTGGGGAAATCATCCCTGGCTAGTGGCAATATTTCTTGTGGTTGATGGATTAACTATTCTCGGCTTAACTCGCGTATTTCGTCTGGTATTTTTAGGTAGCCCACAGATGAAAACCAAACGGGCACCAGAAGTAGCTTGGCCTATGGCATTTCCGATGGTAGGGTTAACTATTGTGACTCTTTTGATGCCACTCATCCTTCAGAGATTATCTTTATTGCCTACCGCTGCATACGAGTACATCACTGAATTACCCCAATTACTGTTATCTGGTGCTAGCGCTATTGGTTGTATTGTAGGTTCGATTATTTACCTACCTAAAACTTGGTCTAGATCCGTTATCGCCCCAGTTAAATTTTTCCAAGACTTACTTGCTTATGACTTTTACATTGATAAACTTTATCGGTTTACGGTAGTTTTTGCTGTTGGCTCTTTAGCGAAAATTTCCTACTGGATTGACCGAAATGTTGTAGATGGATTGGTTAATTTTATTGGTCTGGCGACGGTTTTTAGCGGTCAAAGTTTAAAGTACAATGTTTCGGGTAAATCTCAGTTTTACCTCCTGACTATTCTCCTAGGAATTAGTCTGTTGGCTCTTTTCATGTCATTGCCTTTCAGTCAATGGTCTTTGAGTGACTGGTCTTTGGAACAGTGGTCATTAATTCGTGGTAGTTAGTTCTTGGCTAATGGCTAATGACTAATTGTAAGTTGTCAAAAAATTTGACTCTATCAATTGGGGATTAGCGATTAGCAATTAGTATATCTGAAAAAGCAGCTAGCAACGTTAATTTTAATGACATAAATTCTGCCTGTGAGAGGACAACAAACAAAAAAAACAACCAACAATCAATAACCAACAATAAACAACCAACAACAAACAAAGAATATGCTAAGTGCATTAATTTTAGTACCAATAATTATTGGAGGTATAATAGGGTTTTGGCCTGGAGATATCACAGCCAAAATTGCCCGTAAAATAGCATTAGTAGTTACGGGAGGACTTTTAATCTGGTCGCTGGTACTCATGTTCCAGTTTAATCCAGGGGATGATGGCCTACAATTTCGGGAATCTTGGGTGTGGATTAAGGCGATAGGGTTGACATATAATTTGGGGATTGATGGTATTTCCATGCCATTGCTGGTATTAAACGGATTGCTAACTGCAATCGCGCTCTATAGCACTGATGAATCTATAGAAAGACCTAGATTTTATTACGCATTAGTCCTCTTGTTGAATGGTGGTGTAGCTGGGGCTTTCTTGGCTCAAGATTTGCTACTATTTTTCCTATTCTACGAAATAGAATTGATTCCCTTATATTTGCTGATTGCTATTTGGGGAGGACAGCGACGGGGGTATGCAGCAACAAAGTTTCTCCTCTATACAGCCATTTCGGGAATATTAATTCTTGCCTCCTTTCTAGGATTGGTATTTCTGAGCGGAAGTGCCAATTTTGCCTATCCAGAAGCGCGCAATATGTCATCTTTATTGCCATTAGGTAGACAGTTACTCCTCTTGGGAGGCATTATCATTGGATTTGGCATTAAAATTCCTTTAGTACCCTTCCACACTTGGTTGCCAGATGCTCATGTTGAGGCATCAACACCAATTTCTATTTTATTAGCGGGTATATTGCTCAAATTGGGAACTTATGGTTTATTGCGGTTTGGGGTTGAGTTATTTCCAGAAGCTTGGACATATTTAGGTTCCGGATTAGCAATTTGGGCAGTTGTTAGCGTGATTTATGGCGCTTTAAATGCTATTTGCCAACGGGATATGAAGAAAATGGTAGCATTTAGTTCCGTTGCTCACATGGGCTACATTTTGCTGGCATTAGCTGCGGCTACGCCACTATCTCTAGTATCATCTGTGCTTCAAATGGTGAGTCATGGTTTGATATCGGGACTATTGTTTTTTCTGGTAGGTATCGTTTACAAAAAAACAGGTTCGCGCGATTTAGATACTCTCAATGGTTTGTTCAACCGGGAACGAGGTTTGCCACTGATTGGTAGCTTAATGGTTGTGGGTGTAATGGCAAGTGCTGGAATTCCTGGGATGGTGGGATTTATTTCAGAATTTCTTATATTCCGAGGTAGTTTACCCGTATTTCCAGTCCAAACTATTCTCTGTATGATCGGTACTGGGTTAACTGCTGTTTACTTCTTAATTTTACTAGATCGCGCATTTTTTGGACGTTTGTCGGCTAAGGTTATTAATTTACCTCCGGTAAATTGGGCGGAGAGGACTCCTGGAATTATTTTAGCGATTTTGATCGTGATTCTGGGCGTACAACCAGGATGGCTTCTCCATTTAAGTGAAACGACAACAGCGGCTATTTTTATTGGTCATTAGTTGTGAGTTGATGGTTACTGGTTATTAGTTATTAGTTGTGAGTTGATGGTTATTGGTTATTGATTGTGAATTATTGTTTATAATAATTTTGATGGTAATGAACAAGGCAAAGAAAAAAAATCATCCTCTAGAAACATATATTTCTAGATTGATTAATGGAGAAGCACTCTTAGGAGATTCAAGAGAAAATATGATAGAAGTGGTGGGAATTCTCCATAGCTATGGAATTGTTCTCGACGCTTACTCCCGGAATCTTATCTATGTGTCAGAACGTCAATTTTTAGTGTTATTTCCATTTTTTAAATATTTCGATGACGAAATATCCTGGTCAAAGTTGTTGCGTCATTGGTGGCACGATCGCATTAATTTTGAATATGCTGAATATTGTATGAAGACTATGTTTTGGCATGGTGGTGGTGGTTTGGATGCTTATGTGGATACGCCAGAGTTTCAGGCAAAAGCGGCGGCAGCGATTAAAGCAAAGATTCAGGGTAATCCTATAATGGAGGGAGTGAATTGGCTGTTTCCTGAGTTTCTGCCAGAACAAGTGCGGATGATGGTTTATTATAGCGGATTGGGACAGTTTTGGCGGGTGATGAGCGATATTTTTATGGACTTGTCTGCTGGCTATGATTCAGGAAAAATCCAATCGATTCCCCAGGTTGTAGAACATATCAAAAATGGGTTAGTTGCCGCTGCGAATAAACCCATTACATATAAGGTAAAGATTCGAGATAAGGTGTATGAAATTGTTCCTGAATCTCTCGGCATGACGTTTTTAGCTGATACAGCGATACCTTATGTGGAGGCAGTTTTCTTTAGAGGTACTCCGTTTTTGGGAACCGTTTCTTATAATGCCCAAGCCGGACAAATTTCTCCTGATTTAAGTCGCTTCGCTTATGGGGCATTATATGCGGATCCTTTGCCTGTGGGAAGTGCGGGAATTCCACCAACTTTACTGATGCAGGATATGCGCCACTATCTACCAGATTATCTGGCAGATTTTTATCAGAAAACGCTTCGGGGTGAGGATGATTTGCGGGTAAAGATTTGTCGAACATTTCAGAAGTCGATGTTTTGCGTAACTTCGGCAGCCATTTTGGGTTTAGCACCTTATCCTTTAGATACGGAAGATTCAGAGCAACAAGAGAAAAATCGAGCTTATTTGTTAGGGTGGATGGATAGATTTCTGACATCGCAGTTGGATGAGGTTAATAAGTAGGGTTTGCTGACGGGAGTCTTCTCGTGAGGGCAGGGTGTGGGGTGTGGGTTTTTTGGTGTGTTTTTTCTGTAGCGCAATTTTCCAGTTTAAGTGAAAAAGTGTATGAGTTTTGAGAGGTATAACTCTTATTCCTAGTACTTTTCCCTAACTGCTGAAGCGCTCAAAGCGGCATTGCTGTCGAGGTTTCAGACTTATACAGCAAGCCCTAAGTAATGGGGAATGGCACAGCGGATGCCAAGGTGAAGCGAGAAAGAGCTACTCTGCTTGTCAGCTACTGTACAGTTAAATCGCGCTAAGATCGGATTGGCAAATTGATATATAGCGCTACGCATTAAGG
>DOIX01000032.1:18395-26537 GCA_003511885.1 Cyanobacteria bacterium UBA11153 | reverse complement strand
CTCACCAAAAGACTTATTCAGCAAGCCCTAGATAGGGTAAGGGTTTGAGATTATTTTTTGGAGATGTATAGTAGACATCTCCAAAAACGGGGTTTTTATCTAGATAGGGTAAGGGTTTGAGATTATTTTTTGGAGATGTATAGCGCTACGCATTAAGGTTAGGACATATTCTCAAGCTGCGTTATTCTTAATTCAGGATTCAAGTTGAAACAACGTCCTAACGTATGTTGGTAGTGCTATGAATTACTGGAAATAAGCCAAAATAGGGAAAGACTAATGGCTAATCGCCAATTGCGATACCTCACTCCTAAAAACAATTCCCGATTACCCATTACTTACTATGGCAACAAAATAGGCAGCTAGTACATTTTTCACTCCTAAAATTCTCAATTAAACATCCTGCCATTCCCAGCCTCTAGCCCCTAATACCCAGCCTCTAATACCCACCTATAAAAACCAATGAATTATCAATCATCAACCCCCAACCCCCAACAATTATCTCAATTAATAGCCGAATTAGTTGCTGCCGTTACCAGTAAAAATGAACAAATTATCAATCAATTACTCAAATACTTGCTTTACGACATACCATCACAACAACCCAACGACTTATTAAAAGCCCAAGTCACCAAAAGAATCCTGATTGAAACAGCCCAAAAACTAGAAAACCTCCTCGGAAGTACCACCCATCCACTCATGGCTTGGTTTATCGTTTATGTCGGATTAGTATCATCTCCACCAGAAGCAATTCAATCAGTACAAATGGTTTTAGATAGGGGATTTAAACCATTTGAAGACTTTTTTGTGGATCGTCAAGGCATTCATTTTTACGATTTAGCTAACTCTCCAGAAAAACTCGCCAAAATGCCAGAAAGACTATCAGAATTCACCCAAATGACAGTCCGAATTAATATCACAGAAGTTCATGAAGTCATGGCAAGATTTAACGTATCTGAAACCAAAGCCCGACAAATGCTACTAAATCTCAAGATATTAGAACAAAAAATGAACATGCCACTCGAACAACTATTATCAGTCTTAGATACTAACCCCGAATTAAAGCAGCAAGTCATGGAAGCAGACTTAACAAAAAGCGATAAAGATAATATCTTCGGCAACTAAAAATATCCAAAATTCTTACATAAAATTACCATTTAACTAAATAATCAGGAGATTAACCAAAAATGAACGACCAACCCCAGGATGGAATAGTAGAAATAAAAGCAGCAATTGCCCAAATCCAGCCCTTAACCGAAAGGGTAACCAAACTAGAAGAAACTAACCAAGAAACTAACCAGCAAACCCAGTCAGATATAGAACAATTAAAACAATACCTCCTAGAAATTATCAAGGCAGTCAATATCTTAACTCAACGAGTAGCAAAATTAGAAGAAACTAACCAAGAAAAATCTCAAAATAACCAAACAATCGGTACAGTAAAACCAGAAACACCAACATCTTCAGCCTCAACAACTTGGCAAGAGGAAATTGAAAAAAATAAACAGGAAATTCAAGAGCGTCTCAAAACAGCTCAAACAGACATTGACAAAAGTAAAAAAGAAATTGAACAAGGAATCAAAAAACTAGGAGAATCCCTCAACAACCTCTTCAAACCCTAAACCAACAAACCCCCAAAAAACCTTTGCGCCTTCCTTTGCGTTAAAAAAAATATCCAACACCCCACCCAAAAATTATGATATGACAACCCCCCACTGGCTAGAAATCACCGAATATATCTCCCTCGCCACTGCAACATTAGGTACAATAGCAGCCACCGCAACCCAACAAATTGCAGTCGGATTAACCCCCATAACTCTAACAATAGCCTTAAACCTTATCAATCGTCAGAGAATTTCCCAACTAAATCAGCAACACAAAGAATCAGAAGCATTACAAATCGCATCCCTAAATGAGCGATTCAACCAACTAGAGATTAACAGTCAACAGATTAATCTCAAAACTCAACAAAAACTTACCCAACATCAAAACTCTATAGATAAAATGGAATCACTAACCCAACTATTAGAAAACTTAGAGTCACTCTCCCAACAGATTAACTCACAAAATCAGCAACAATTTGAGGCATTAAAACAAACCATTGTTTCAGTCCAAACCCAACTAAAAAATTTAACACCAAAACAACAGATTGTCAAATTAGAAGACACCATCGCACTATTACACCAGCGCCTAGGGCAATTAGAAGAACAAAATCAACAAATTAACCCCCAAATTCAGGAGCAACTAGCTGAAATAAAAAAACGATCGCACTATTGCATCAACGCTTAGGGCAATTAGAAGAACAAAATCAACAAATTAACCCCCAAATCCAAGAGCAACTAGCCGAAATCAAAGAAGCGATTGCACCAATTATAACACTAACCCAAAAAATTACATATTTGGAACAAATCAGCCAAAAAATTAACGCTCGTATGATTGAGTCAGCGCAAAACTTTAACAATCAAATAGATTCAGTAAACCAAAGATTAGAAAATTTAGAAATCAACGAACAAGAAATCAATCCCCAAATCCAACAACAATTTGCCGAAATCAAATACGCCATATCTCACATTGACAATATATACGATTTCTTCGCCAAACTCAAAAAACAGGAAACAGAGAATCAATCTCCCCCCTCCGTACAAACCCAATACCGTAAAGAAAGAATTTTCCAACAAGAAGAAAAAACTAACATAGGAGAAGATAACCAGACAAAATCAAATCAAAAAACATCCGAAACTGAAAAACCCCAAACACCAAAATCGCCAGTGCCAAATATTGTGAAAAATGAAATTGAACAAACTATAGAAACAGCAAAAAACGATATTCAACAAGGAAAACGAGAAATTGAAGAAGAAGTAAAAAAACTAGGAGAATCCCTCAACAACCTCTTCAAACCCTAAACAAACAAACCCCCAAAAAACCTTTGCGCCCTTTGCGCTAAACTTTGCGCCCTTTGCGTTAAAAAAAATATCCAACACCCCACCCAAAAATTATGATATGACAACCCCCCACTGGCTAGAAATTACCGAATATATCTCCCTCGCCACTGCAACATTAGGTACAATAGCAGCCACAGCAACCCAACAGATAATCTACGCCGCACTGCCCCTAAGTATATCTGTGGGATTAAACATAGCTAATCGTCAGCGATTATACGAATTAAACCAAAAACAAATAGAAATAGCGATGCTTCTCGCAAGCGAAGCCATCGCAAAATTCCAGCAACGGATAACGGAATTAGAATCCCTCACTCAAAACAGCTACAGCAAAATTACCCAATTAGAAGATACTCTATCCCAACTTCCAATACTACGCCAAAATAACTCAGTAATTCAACCTCTCCAGGCATTAGCCGAAACTTTTTTACCTCCACCAGTTTTAATTGAAAATACATATAATTGGCAATCTGTCAAGACAATTACAGTAAATTCAACCGAAATTACAGCAGTCGGCATTAGTCCAGATCAAGAAATAATCGCCACTAACGGTTTAGACTATAGTATAAAAATATGGGATATTAATACAGGCTCGGCAAAACTGACACTTAAAGGAAATTGCGATCGCATTATTGCCATTACTCTTAGCTCAGATGGGAAAACCCTTGCCAGCACTAGCGCCGATAAAACCATTAAATTATGGGATATTTACACCCAAAGGGAAACTACAGAGTATTGGGCAACTCTGCCATCAAATTTAAAGAGGGAATCTCCAAAAATACTGGCAACATCTCAAACTATTCAGGGACATTTATACTATTTTCTTACCATCGCCTTTAGCCCTGACAATATGACGATAGCTAGTGGTAGTACCGACTGTACCATTAAATTATGGGATGTCAAAACCCTCCAGCAAAAGCGCATCCTCACAGGGCACAGAGACAAAATTCAGGCAATAGCTTTTTCCCCCAATGGAGAAAGTATTGCTAGTGGCAGTTGGGATAGTACCATCAAAATATGGGATATTAGTCCCAATCCAGACAAAGATACCATCACTCTCAACGGGCATCAAGGCGTAATCCATACCCTTGCCTTTCATCCCGACGGCAAACTCCTCCTTAGCGGCAGCGCCGATAAGACAATTAAGGTGTGGGATATTAATACAGGTACAGAGATTTGTCGTAAAATCGGACATCAAGACGAAGTGCGGTGTGTCGCTTTCAGCCCCGATGGTAAGATGATAGCTAGTGGGAGTTGCGATCGCACCATTAAATTATGGCATCTTCACGGAGACTTAATTTGCACCTTATCCGAGCATTCAGCTCCTATCAAGTCTATTTCCTTCACTTCAGATGGGCAACTCTTAATCAGTATCAGCTTGGATAAAACGATCAAAATTTGGCAGTATAGCGAGGGACTAGGGGCTAGGGGCTAGGGGCTAGGGGCCAGGGAAGAATATAAAATCAAGGGTTTCAGGAATTGAGAACGTCTTAACTTCTACTTAGGTTGCTATATTAATAATTAAGCGATAAATCGCCTACTACAAACTAGAGGTTAGTAGTAGGCGATTTATCGCCTCAATTCATGAAAACTCACAACTTTTACTCTTCAATTATCACCCTTTTTTCTGCGGCGAGAAGCAATGCCAAGCATCCCTACCAAGCCCAAACCAGCCAAAACAGAAGGCTCAGGTACTTTTTTAGTATCTTCACCAGGAGTAGTTGGTGGTTTAGGAAGATCCCCTTTAAAAAGAAAATGGTGAGATTCTCCACCACCTTTGAGGGAACCAGCTATTAAATTACCATCAATATGACCATTATCAAATTGATAATGAGCTTTTGGTGCTAACAAACTACCTTTAATTCCTACCCCAGTTGAACTTAAGTTTGTGGCATCAACGAAGTTATAAATTACCTTCTGCTTGTCAGCGCCATTTAAGAAGAACCCGAAGTTACCGAAACTAATGGTTTCACCCGTAATATTCACCAAAACCGTTGCATTGGGATTGGCATTAATTGTGAAAGTATTAGCCGCTGATAACTCAGATCCTAACAGATTAAACACATTCAATCCCGAACCGCTACCATTAAGGGTAACTTGTCCATATTCAAAAGTCTTCGTACCGTTAGCAGATAACCCACCCAAATAAGCAGACAAATTCCGTAATTCTTGTCCTGCGGCAGCAAAATCAATCAGATTTCCTTGGGAAGAAGTACCCTTAACATCTACTAGATCTAAAGTGGCTGTGCCGCCGTATACAGCATTACCAAAAACTGTACCTCTGGTAAAATTTAAGTTCCCACCCACAATCAGATTGTTACCCGTAGGATTGGAAGCAAACCCCGATCCCACAGCATAGTCGGTTAGGGTGACATTACCTGCGGCAGCCATTCTGCCCTCAGTATCTACAAAGTTTTGTTCAATATCTCCGAGAACAAAAACATTAAAATCCGAAGCTGGGCCGAGGGAAATGGCATGAGAGGGGGCAGAAACACCCAATGCCATGGTTGCTGCTAGAGAAAAAGGAGCTACCCACTGAGTTAAGCGGGGAAGTATTTGAGTTTGCATATTGGAAATTTAGAGGATCTACCATCTGTTCATCATTCTAATACACATTCCTCAAAAAATTCACCTAAATTTAACAAAGTTCAGATAATTTTTCCTTCATCTCCGCTCCACCATTCCCCCATTTACCCATCTAAATTAGGGAGTATTATTTAATCATAATCAGAGAAAAATATCAAGCCCTTATTTCTCCGCTAGTTGGGCAGAGAAATTAATTGACACTCCCCTGACTTCCAGTCAGGGGAGTGTCAATATCTGAGTTTGGAGGAGAAGAGTATGCGCTTCGCGCAGGCTACGCCAAATCTCAAGACGCTTTACATTTTGCTGTGGCACTGTTGAATCTATGCCAGAGTACCAGGGTATAGCTTTTTTCAATTCTGGTAATGCGGAGATCGCAATCCCCAGGATAATATATGTTGTAGTAGTGCGAGCATCTGGCTCGCTGGGGGTTTTGCGTAAGTCCTGACAGAAGTTAAACAACTCCCTGGGCGATATCCTCACGCTAATCCAAGTTCTAAAATCTGATGATCTCTCGTATATCCTTTGCCTCAAGTCTATTAACAATATTAACTATTCTTCCTCACGAGACACCCGCAGTAGCTCAAAGAGACAGAATACCTCAACTCACACCCACTATCCCGTTCCCGTTACTTCAACCCACACCCACTCCCCCGAAAGTTCAGGATACAGCTAAACCGATCGTCATTGCTGATTTAATCGAACAACTGCGCACGGCTGATGTGGCAAAGCGTCGGGAAATTATCGAACAACTTAGCGACACTCAAGAGAATATTGTGCCAGGATTGATTGCAGCGATGGAAGATCCAGATCCTTTGCTTAAAAGTGGTGTCGCAGAAATACTGGGAAATCTCACCGATGCCGCTGTGCCAGCCATTCCAGGATTGGTTGAGATGCTCAAAAATCAGCAAAGAGCGATCGCGCCAGGGCAGGTTGTCTTTAATAGACCGATTAATATACCGATACGAGTATTACAACCCATACCAGTATTACTGCCCTTCCCATCATCAGGAAATCAGGTAAATATTAAAGAAAAGCGCATCCCACCTACCCCTCCCGAAAATCCAGAAAACCTGGTGCGGATTACAGCAATAATCGCAATCGGGAAAATTGGTTTACCTGCAAGACAATTAGCGACACCTCCTCTAACGGAAGCATTAAAAGATCCCAATCCTTGGGTGAGATTGAATGCTACGTGGGCGCTAGCAGAAATTGGAACATCTATCCCCTTACTATCTCATTGGTTGGAAGCCTTACAAAGCTCAGATCCTAATCTGCGTAATAGTGCAGCGAGAGTTTTTGATGACTCAAGATCCCTTCTGCGTAAAGTATTTGGAGCAGAAGCCAATGCTAAGACTGTCGCCCCATTGCTTACAGTACTTGATTTAGCAGTTAAAGATAGCGATTTTACGGTTAGGAATGCCGCTAGAGAAGGGTTGGAGTTGCTAGGAATCGCAGGATTACCAGGATTAATCCAAGGCTTAAAAGCATCAGAGCCAACTATTCGGTTAGAGGCGGCAAAACTTATTGGTAATCTGGGAGGATCGGCACAATTAGCAATTCCTGATTTAGTGGCACTATTGAAGGATAGTGGACGTTATCTGCCACCAAACACGAACCTAAACGCCTTGGGTTTACCTCTTGTGCCCAGCTTGACTCCAGTCAGAGAGCAATATCCTCCTAGTAACCCCGATGACGTGGTGCAAGTTGATGTCGCTATTGCTTTGGGTAAAATTGGGGATCGCAAAGTTATTCCCGCTCTTACTAAAGCCCTCAAAGAGGGTAATCCTTGGATGCAGCTTGCCACAGGATGGGCATTACTGAGGTTGGGAGATACTCAAGGCTTACCTGTTGTCGCAGGATTGTTACAATCTTCCGATTCGTTAATTCAGCGGGAGGCAGTGTATCAGTTGCAGGGCTATGGTGCGGAGTCTGCGGCTTATCTTCTCCCCTACTACACAGCCCAATTAGATTCTACCGATGATAACACTCGCAATAATGCAATTATTGCGATCGGGAAATTTGGAGTAGCAGCTTTGGATTTAGTACCGAAACTCCGGAGTTTACTGGTAGGGAAGCAGAAAGACTCGCCCGGTTATGCAGCCACAATTCTGGGGGAAATTGCGCAAGATACAGCTTCTGCTTGGCTCAATGGCAGTCTTTCCGCCAGCCAACGCCAACAAGCGATCGCACAATTGAGTCAAGTGCTTAATATTATGCAGGCTCCCAATGCTCGATTTAACCGGGAACCAATGGAGCGCGTGCGTAATGCCCTGACTACTCTTAGAGGTAGTAAGCAGTGACATTGGTAAAGTGGATAACGCCTTAGCTTTCCCATAACATACCCTCCAAAAATTAGGAAAATTGTACTTTACCAACAAGTATCTTCTTTGCGAACCTTTGCGGATTCCTTTGCGTTAAAAAAAGTGTATGCTCTGAAAATAAGAGCTGATAAGCTGCTGCGCATTTAAACCGCATATTTTCAAGTTAGGGAAAAGTCATCAAACCTTCTCCCCAGCTCCCCTGCACCCCTGCTCCCCCTCATTCAAAACAGATAAATTAAATGCGTAACGGCTTATCTCTACTTCCATTCAAACAAGTATAGCAGTGCGCTCTGGCGTAG
>DOIX01000032.1:1007-18181 GCA_003511885.1 Cyanobacteria bacterium UBA11153 | reverse complement strand
TATAGCAGTGCGCTCTGGCGTAGTTACAGTACAATTGATCGAAAGCTCTTCCGATCGAGTATCTATAATCTAATCTGTAACTACACGAGCGCTCATCGCGATAACTTTCTTTTTATCGATCCCGGATCCCTCCTTGTTAATCCTTTACTGTCAATTATATTTATGACTGGAACTTGGTACTGCCATTGTCCAGATATTGACACTTGCTAGGTTATCTCAATTTGTCTCTAACGGCAAGATCTTTAGTAAGCTATACTGGATCTAAATTGTAACTAGCAACTTACGTTATATGGGAAAATCAAATGTATCTTGCATTACATTAAATGCGTGACAGCTTAGTGTTGATGAGTATCTCATTGAGAATGATAGTCAAATCAGTCTCACCAGCCCTCTTGTTGTTCCCGAATACCAACCCAAGCCTCATTTCGATCCCTATCATCATCAATCCGATTGGCTACTTCTATCGCTTGGGCTAAAAATTTTTCCGCTTCCTCCTTATTCCCCTCAATCTGATACTGCTGTGCAATTTGACGCAAGATTACTGTATGATAAATCAAATCATCCACTTCCTGGAGAAGTTTCAAAGCTAAATGGTATTCTTCTGCTGCTATACCCGCATCAATGAGATCGAAAAATCTTGTCTGCCATTCTATTTGTGGCTGAATATCTTTACTTATTGCTAACGCAGTCTCTAAGATTGATGCTGAAATTTTATCTTCACCCAATCTACTATATTGAATAGCAATATTCAGTAACATATCGGCTTTGACTGGGGGATTGGAGATGGTGTTGACAATTTGTGTAGCTAGCTTGTATCGCCAAGTTTCTCCTAAAGTATTTTGATAATAATCATAATATAAGCTAGCAATATTTCTGGCAGTTTGTTCTAAAATTAGATTTTGTTCTTCTTTATTGCTAATTTCATCTAGAGTCGCTAATGCTTGGGATAGAAATTGAGAAGATAGAGCAGAATTGCCCATATTAGCATACCGTGTTGCGATCGCAAATAATATTCTAGCTCTATCTTCTTTTGCGGGAATGCTTTGGATAATTTGAAGTGCCAGTTTCGGATTGTCTTTGTTTAAAGAGTTTACGACTAATTCATCAAGTCTCTGTTTGCGGTTATCTGGATTATCCAAACGCTGAATCATTCCCAATATTCGTCGGGCTAGTTGACTGGCGAGTTGATTTTCGTTCGTACTAATGTAGGTACTGAGGATGGGGATAAGGTAGCTAATTTTTTCTGATTCTGATTCTGTGGTTTCAATTAAGGATATGGCTTGCTGGAAAACTTGTCCTGCTTTTTCTTTTTCGTCTATTTCCAGCAAGTTTTTGTGGATAGTCATTAAGAATGAGATTTTGTCATATTCTCTTCCCACTGTTTCTATTAAAGGGAGGGTTTTCTCTAATATCTCAACGCTGGTGTCCCATTCTCCTATTTCAGTATATTTTTGGGCAATCCCGATTAATTCCTGGATTTTGTAATAATCCCCCTGAATGGTTTCGGCTTCAATGAGAGATTGGGCAATTAATTCTTTGGCTTTATCCTTCTCTCCTAGTTTGATATAGCTGTTACTAATTTGGATTAATCCTTTACTTTTATGCCATACTGGGATATCAAAGGCGTACTGATTCTCAAATTTTTGTACTGATTCTATCGCTAGGGAGAGAATTTGTAATCCTTTGGCTTTATCGCCTAATTCGATATAACGATGGGCTAGATTAACCAGAATACTATCATTTGGTTCGCTCCAAAATAGACTTCTTTCCGGTACAACGGAAATAGATTCAATGGTTTTGGCAATGCTGAGGGCAATATCTAACATCAGGATGGCTTGTTTTTTATTACCATTGTTTTTATAATGTTCTGCAATAGTCTGTAAAGCATAAACGCGATAGTCTTTTCCATCTAAGGAAGTGGCGACTTGTAAGGCTAATTTAGTTTGTCCAGCTTTGAGGGATTTATCAATAATATCATTCAATAATTCTACTTTCGGATCTGTGTATTCTGGTAGGGGTAATAAGATTCCAGGAGGGATGAATCTGGCATATTCAAAAGCTGCATTATATTGTCCTACCTTTACATAAGCTTCCGCGATTGACTGGTGGGCAAATGCCAATAAATAATCGTTGTTAGCGATAGTATTAAGCAGGGCTTTTCCTTGTGCTTCTTGTCCGGTAGCAAATAATTCTCCAATCCAATAATATAAATCTGATGATTCATCCTTTGGGCTGAGTTCAACGGATTGTAAAATCAGATTGGCGGCTGTTTTTTTCTGGCCTACTGCTAGATATGCTTTGGCTAAATCTCTTAAAAGTTGGCTTTTTGCTGAAGTGTCGGTAATGGTTTGGATAATTTGGTATGCCTGGTTATAGCGTCCCGATTTCCAAGCAGTTTGGGGGCGGATTGTGGCTTCGCTATTTTGATTTTCGATATCTTCAGGGGTTGGTTGTTGGGAAATTTGATAATTTGGTTGTTTTTGATGGGCTGGGGTTACTTCAGCTAGTGGAATGTTGAATAGGCAGGCGAGGAGGATGGGGAAGATAAATTTTTCCATAGAGATGGTTTTTTTAGAATCCCCCTGCTATAAGCAGGGGGCTAATAAACGATTAAGTCAATAATCGCAGATTCTCACCTTTAGGACTTACGCAGTCATGCTACAGATAGATGGTGGTGCGTTAGCTAGAGCATAACGCACCCTACAGATAGATGGTTTGCGCAAGTCCTGAGCTTTTAGGCTGAAGGCTTTTGCCTGCAAAGCCTTTTAGCATTCATACCGCCACATTAGCTCTTTATAGCACTCGAGATTTAATTCCCTCCAGTGTAATCCTTGCTTAGTCGCCAATAGTGATGGAAAGTTGGTTTTCCCCAGGTGCGATTGGCAACCACAGCTATGCCGTTTTGACAAACATTGTTAATCAGACCAAGGGCATATTCAGGGTATGACTTCGGTTGAATGGCGTAAGTGTCAGGATCGCCGCTGACTGGAACCAATACCCAAAACTGCAACTCAGTTTGGCTGCGCCGTTGCAACCTTGGATACCCGTCATTCCCTGGTTTGGCTGGTGCTTGGAGATACAAATTCTCCTTGTAGGCGAAATCTTTCTCGTAGGTTTGGATCAGGTAAGTGCCATCAGTCTGTTTGACCAACACCCAAAGGTGTCCTTGGTATCCTGCTGTAGTATTAGGAGGCTCGAGGTTCCAGGTATGGACATGATCGTTGACATCGGGATTGTAACCTGGCGATTGCAAATAAGTACCTGTCACTTGGTGAATGAACATCCAGGTACCGGAAACATCATCTGGGCGTGCGACCATATCTTCGTCCTCGGGTTCAATTGGGGGTAATTCTGGAACTGAACTCGGCACTGTGATTTTGACGGGTTTGCCGCCAATGACTTCACCGTCAGCTACGACATCGAGGGAGCCGTTGAAAACCTGAACCTCAGTCGTGGCTGCTACAGTGCCAATCCAGGAAACGTCAAAACTAACTTGATTGTCTTGCTCTCTGCTCAGTGGACCATATCCGGCGGTAGGTGCGATCGCAACTAGGAAAGGTACGGTGGCTCCGCTGGCTACCAGGCTGACGTTGCCAATTGAGGTGATTTGTGCTGCCAATTCCGTGGTGATTGTTTCCACAATCGTATCTGCACTGACACCTTGAACTAACTTGCAACCTGTCGCTTGGGCGATTCTTGTCCCTTGTCCAGGAGTGCCACCTGGCTCTCCGCACCTAGACTTAAAGGCGCTGCTGGAGTTTCTCGGTTCGTCGTCGAGTCCGGCTGGGGCACGATAGTTGGTGTTCATGCTCAGTGCTAACACCTTAATCTTTTCGGCGACTAGCTTGGCCGTGACTGATGCCTCGGTGATGTCGTAAGAGAGGTTGGAAATTCCCTTGCAGACTGAATCGTGTCCGGCGGCATCGCCAAACCAAACAATAATCCGCTTGGCATCGCCACGCCAACCGATTTGGCCACCTGCTGGTTCGGCAACTCGATCTAGTCCATATAATTGGGCTTCTGGAGTGTCTTGCCCAGGAGAGGTAGTCCAGGCATCAATTGCGGCTTTGGCTTGGGCGATATCAGCATTCAAGCTACATTGGTGCTTAAATGCGTAGGGATGTTCGTCGGCAACTGGTGCCGGAAAGTCTTTGTAGTCGCCAACTCCAAACCAGACATCGGAGCCTAGGGCTTTGATTCTGGTCATGACATCCACGATGCCACTCTTAACGGCTGCGATCGCTGGTCTCATGCTACCAGTCGTGTCGGCGAGAAAATAGACATCCACTTTAGGGACTACCCCTGATTTGGGGATCGTCACTTTCACCACTTCAGCGAATGTCTGATCTAAGGAAAGAGTCAGATCGTTCGTTGCCGGTGAAACCTGAATCGGAATACTCATGAATTTGAATAACTCCTTCACTCAGTTTGGCTCTCAAAAGGCACAATTCCCAAAGGTGTTATGTACTAGCCTCCTTTCTTTGATTCGGGAATTTTCCACAAAAAATAAAGAACAGAAAATCTTCAAACTTTGGCTTTTGCCAGAAGTCTTTTCGAGCTGTTTTTTAAATTCTGTGCCTGACTATACCTCTTGGTGGTTACCGAATTTTCTCTTCGCACACAAAACTTGACAAAAAGTATCATAAATTTTGTTAATTTGACCGAAATTTATTTTCGCTGGTCTGGGTACTGGTGCGATCGAGATTTTTCAAAACATATTCAAAGTCTCTGTCTGTAGGGTTTGTTATCGCAATTTCCTCAATACCTGCGACACTTGCCATTCTGACTCCCCCTTTAATATGATATGCTCAATCGGGATCTTTCTTAATATTTTTGATAGCAAGTACTCATGCCTGCATAATCCCCATTCTTTGGTACTTTATTCTCAATAAAACCCAATTTTTCTCAAGAACTATGATGGCTTTTTTCTCAAGTATGCTTCTAAATACAATCTCTCTGGATTTACGCAAACCATCTATCTGTAGGGTGCGTTATGCCCCATCTAACGCACCATCCACTATTGGTAGCGTGACTGCGTAAGTTCTATCTCTATAACACCTGACGGACAATCGTTTCAAGATTGTTAAGAAAGATGTCGGTAAAGCATAGCCTTATATGGGGGGATTGGGGGAGTTAATCTGTAGCACTATTTTAGGAAATTAGTACTAGATAACGGAGGAAGGACACTACTAGTAGCGTCCCTCCGTCATTCCTATTTTCTTAACATTCAAGATTTCCCATCCGGAATCAGCTACAGCAGTTGACTTGAAGAAGTCGGGGATCTGATTAAAGATCTTGGACTATTTCTAATGTCAAAATTCCCCTAGGTTTATTAACGACTAGTTCCATTCTATCCAGCCATTGGGAACCGATTAATATTTCGCTAAGTTCATCACCAACATGAGCGGGAATTATAAATTCTTGACTGTCTATAATTACCCTCCCTTCATATAGGTCAAAAAAATCTTCGCCTCGCGCTGTTCCCAGCCTAATCTTAGACCTAATTAAAGGCCATTCCAAGGCTTCTATATCTTGAAAATTAATTGCCAAGTAACCTGTGGTAAAGCCTGTGTCAAGTATCGCTTCTACCGGAAAAATCTCGCCATTTGAGGCAATTAATTCAATTTCAAAAAATAACTCCCCATATTCACCAAATTTACCTGATATCATATTCGACCGCAAGCTCCTGTTTCATTGAGACGAAAGGTTGTTAACATTACATCCTTATCGCCATACTGGGCTTGAACTTTTTGGATAATACCTAGGAAGTCAGGATCGATTAAGTAGTCGCCACTATCGGGTTCGATCGCAATAAACCAGTTATAATATTTTTCGATCAATTCTGGTCGCAATCGTTCAAAGATTGCTCGACAGCGCAAACCTAATTTAGTTCTTTCCGCTTTTCGTCTTGCTAATTCTTCTGGCGGGATAGTTCGTTCGGGAAAGATTCTACCGCGCCGGGGTTTTGGCTTCTCAGATAATTCAGTCATATTTTTTTATAAGTTAAGGATAATAATAGTTTGATTTTATCTAATTAGTTAGATTTTGTCAAATTGATATACTGCTTGACTATCCTGTCAGTTCGCTGGGGATTAAAATCTCTTTCTTATCATGTCTTTTTTTTTAACGCAAAGGTGCGCAAAGAAAAGAAGGAGATTGTCGGTGTGTTCAGGGCATTTGAGCAGTGCTACAATAGACTTCTCCAACAAATAAATTATCGCCTAGAGTGTGTTTAGAGATCCAGGGGGAGGGTGAAGCATTTGGACTGTATATCTGGGGTTTTCGACATAAATTGTCGCCCAAATGCTTCACCCCTACATAGATAAAAGATCTCGAAATTATATTTTGGAGATGTTTATTAGATACGATGGTATGTTATGCAGCACCTAAAGTTTTGAGAGAGGAAATTTGGACTTCAGTTAAACCAGTGACTCCGGCAATATTCATGCCTTGATAAGGAGGAGGAATTCTCAGGGTTTTGATACAAGTCTGGGTATTAATATCCCAAAGTTTAATCTTTTCGTCTTCTCCACAGCTATAGAGAATATCCAGGTGGTAACTGTAAGCAATTGACCAAATACTATCCCTATGTCCAGTTAAAATACCCAAAGATTTACCAGTCTGAGTATCCCACAGTCTCAGAGTGCGATCGCTACTGGCGCTAACGAGTATTTCTGGTCTAGTATTAGATGGGGGAATAAATGCGATCGCGCGAATTTCACTTTGATGTTCTGATAATATATTTAAACATTCTCCTGTCTCCCAGTTCCATAATTTTAAATGGAAATTATCGCAACTGCTGGCTAACTTTTTCCCGGTATAATTAAAGGCGATACTTCTAATTCGATGGGTATGTCCGATGAGAGTATGTAAAAGTTTTCCAGTGGTAATATCCCAGAGATTGATGGCTTGACTCGAACCTGCGGTGGCGAGGATTGGGGCGTGGGGATGAGAAGCAATCGCCCAAATCCATTCTGTTTCTAAATCCCTCAATACTTGGGATTCATTAGCCTGCATATCCCAAAGCAAAATTGTGCGATCGTCAGCCGCACTAATTAAGGTATAATTATTTTGGCTAAATATAACTGACCACACCCAATCTGTATGTCCGCGCCAAGTTTTCAAGCATTCTCCAGTGGCAACATCCCAAATTTTAATCGTGCGATCGTGACTGGCACTAGCTAATAATTTACCATCGGGACTAAAATCTAAATAGCGAATTCTGCCTTGATGTCCTAGGAGGATTTTTAGACATTCACCTGTTTGGGCATTCCACACTCTAATCTGATTATCGTCGCTACCGCTAGCCAAATATATTACCTCTCCCCCTTCCCCTCTCCTGTGAGGAGAGGGGAGTAATTCCACCTCTCCCCCTTCCCCTCTCCTGTGAGGAGAGGAGAGTAATTCCACCTCTCCCCCTTCCCCTCTCCTATGAGGAGAGGGGAGTAATTCTCCCCCTTCCCTCGTAGGGAAGGGGGCTGGGGGGTTAGGTTTTTCCACCACAGCAACTGTCCAAATACGATTGAGATATCCTTGCAAAGTTCTAATGGGTTCTCCAGTTTGAGTATCCCAGAGTCTCACCAGTTGGTCATCGCTGCCCACAACAATCGTTTTTCGATCTAGACTGTAAGCTAGAGAACGAATGCGATGTTGGGGTTCGTGGAGAGTAGTTATGGGTTGCAAATGTTCTAAATTCCACAATTGAATTTTATCCGTACCGCCACTAATTAACTCTTTTCCATCAGGACTAAATTGCAGTAACCAAATGGAAGTAGTCGATGCAGCTTTCATGGTTTGCAAACATTTTCCTGTCTTAATATCCCAAATTCTAATTATTTGATTATCGCTACCGACTAAAGTTTTGCCATCTGGACTAAAGCAAAGGGCGCGAATGCGAGTGGCATTATCTGTTAAGATTTTGATACACTGATTTGTCCAAATATTCCACAGTTTTACAGAAGTAGCACTCCCTGTAGCAATTGTATATCGATCTGGGCTAAATGCTACCGACCAAACTAATGTTTCTGGTTCGTGGAAAGTAAATAAGCAAATCCCTAATTTAATACTCCAAAGTTTAGCCGTATTATCGCCACTCGCACTAACTAACAACTCCTGTCCGAAGACGAATTTGACTGACCAAATCCAATCCGTATGTCCGCGCAATATTTTTAAACAGTCTCCTGTTTGGCTATCCCAAATCCTCACTGTTTTATCGTTACTAGCACTAGCAATTAGTTTACCATCCGGGCTAAAAATAACGGAACGAATCCAGTCACCATGTCCTTGCCATGCCATAATTTGTTTGCCATCGGCAACTTCCCAAAGGCGAATTTTGCCATCCATCCCACCTGTTACTAGCAGTTTTTGGTCTGGACTGAAATTAACGCTAAAGATGCTACCTAAAGATTCGGAAAAAACTGACTTTTCTAAATGGCAGTAACTAAAGTTTACCTCTTGTAAAGTGACACCTTGCAGGTAAGCTTGACAAATCGGCAGGTGGGAAAAGTCGTAACCTGTTAAGTCGATTTGGAGTTGAACTAAAAGATTGATAATGTTTCCAGCAGCATATCCTGTCCCTGTCGGGTTATAGTTGGTTGGCAAAGCTGGAGATCCCCCCCTACCCCCCTTAAAAAGGGGGGAGAATTCGGTCAAAGTCCCCCTTTCTAAGGGGGATTTAGGGGGATCTGATTGATAATTTTGCCCAGAGTTAATGGGGCACTCTTCTTCTAGTAGAGAAGAGATTTGTGCTTGTTGAAGTTGTTGGATAATTTGGCGAAATTTATGGGCAATTGCGCTTTGAGTTTGATATTTACTTAAGTTTGTAGTAATGGGTGTGAGTAAGATGCGTTTTTGCGTTTCTCGGATATAGTCTTTGGCGGTAGCCTTGATAATGGCGTGGGTTTTAAAAAGATTAAAGTTACAGGTGGCTAGTTCTTCTATAATAGTTGTAATCAAGCGATCGCTAACATATTCCATTACCACGTTTTGCAGGGTGAAACCTGTAGCGTGGGATTGAATCAGGGATCTCCCTGCGAGGGAATCTAAGGTTTCAATAATTTCTCGTTGTGATAATTTGGGGATAAAATCATCTTCTAGTTGATTTGAGTTAACTGGTTCCCGGTTAATGGCTAACCAATACATTAAAGATTGTTCTGTTATCGAAAGGCGATTGAATTGTTCGGTAAGGAGATCGTAAATATCGCCAAAAACGGTGTTACCTCCTGCCAGAAACTTAGCAATACTACCGTTGAATGTCTTTTTAATTGTGGCGGGGACAATTTCTAAGGCGAGAGGATTGCCGTGATAATAATCGATGAGATTTTTTAGTTCTGCATCAGTAGCAATTATGCCTCTAGCTTTGATAATTTCGCTGGCTGTTTCAGGTAATCCACTTAACTCTAAAACTCGCACGGGTAAAGTTTCCCCAGCTAATCGTTTAACTCGTTTAAATTGTTCCCGACTGGTGAGTAGCAAACAACTTTGATGTTGGGATTCGGCTATCCTTTGCCATAGCTTGCCATATCCTTCATATCCTGGGCGATAGGCACCATTGAGAGTACCGCTTTGCAAAATAGATTCGGCATTATCTAGGATTAACAGACAGCGGGAAGAAGCCAGATATTGAATTAGGAGAGTAATTTTTTCGTCGAGAGTTTCTGGTAAATTGATTTCTCGGTGTTGAGAGAGAAATTTAATCAAATCGGCGATGATTTTTTCGATAGTTGGTGCATTTTGGAGACTGCGCCAAATAATAGAGTCAAATTTACTTTTAATTTTTTCAACTAATTTGACAGCAAGGGCAGTTTTTCCCGTACCACCCATTGCCAAAATTGCCACTAAACGGCAATTGTCAGTAACAATCCATTTTTCTAAGGTAGCGATTTCTTGGGTGCGATCGCAAAATAATGGTACATCCGGCGCTTCTATCAAGTCAATGGGGAATAGGGAGTGGGGAATGGGGAGTGGGGGATGGATGGGGTTATTTGATTCAACTATTTCTTGCCAATTCAAATCTAGAATTTGGCAGAATGCTTTAAAGGTATTGGCTTTGACAGATTCACCTCGCAAAAACCTTTTCCAAGTGCCAATAGAGACGGCAAATAGCTCCACTTCTTCCCAGTTTGTACCTGGCTCTAAAATTTTACTGGCTTCCTTTTGCCATCGCGGGTTTTCTATTGCGAAGCCAGTTTTTTCTCTCGCTTGCTTGATTTTCTCCAATCCTTGGGGAGAGGCTTTGAGAGTACGCATTATTCCTGTATCCGTTGTTGTTTGTCAAGTCCATTTTCGGATTGCTTCAACAGATGAGTGGAGAAATCCGGATTTTTTTTAGCTTAAGATACCCGACTTCTCTAAGAAGTGCCGGGGTTTTGGCTTCTCAGATAACTCAGCCATATTTTTTTACATTCTTTTATTAGAGAATAATAGCTGATAAATTATAGCTTGTTCCTCGTTATTTGTCAAGTCAATTTACGGCTCACTTTACTTTTTCAGAAGTGAGCCAGAAATTGACTTGTAGTTCTCTGTGAAAGTAGACAAAATGGAAGACAAGAAGTTACGAGCATCTCACTACAAAGTCTTACCAACAACTGAGAGAAAACAATTCTTAAACAACAAAGGAGAGAAAAAATGTTCGACCCTCTAAAAATAATTAGAAATTTTGACCCTACTGGACTATCAGATATCGCTATCGGAGTAGTAAAACTTACAGCTTTGATTGGCGGAGGAGGTGTAGTTGGTGGAGCCATAAAAAACCATGACGACGGAAATCAGCACGATGCTCTAGGACAAAATAACATCAACGAACAGTCGATCGAGCAACCTTATGAACACTTAGAAAATCATGCAGATTTAGGAGCTATTTCCGATCATTCTGATTTAGGGCATCAACTAATGGACTGGATTCATCACATCATTCCTTAGCGATCGCTAAATTGAACTATTCTCGAACATTAATTAGAATTAGTAGGTTGGTTTAACTCATAGCACTCAGAAAATTAGAGTTTTTATTGTTATTACTAACCTATATTTCATAACTATCCCATTTGGAGAAATTTAGGAGTAAAAAATGAAAATAATGAATCCTGCCTTATTGTCAACAATTGCTGCATCTGTAATCTTCTCATTTCTAGGAGGATGTTCGTCAGTTGCACGCCAATTACCTAAGCAAGTAGATAATATTGCTCAAGCAGGAGGTCAGCAAGCAGATGATATTGCCAAAACATTATCTAAGCAAGGAGATGATGCTGCAATTCAATTAAGCAAACTTAGAGAGCAAGCAAATAAATGCAAGCAAGAATTTGCTAAAAGTGCTGTTAGAGAAGCATTGAAAACAGCCAGATCGTCAGGTTCTAATCCAAGCTATGACAATTATTTATTAGAGGTAGCTAGGGATGCAATACAAAGATGTGTTATTGGTAAATTGGGAGACAAATTGTTAGATGAGTTCGCGCAATCAACAGTTGCAGAAGTCAAGGCGGAATATCAACAGGGAGTGTCAAATGATACGGGAGAAGTAGGGTCATTTCCTTCAGGAGATTTTAGCAATGGAACTTGGCTAGTTTCTCTAAGAAATGAAAACATTAATTATTACTATAGAGGAAAGAACTTGAATACTGGAGATTCTATTGAGTTGTTGAGCGATCGAGTTTCTCAATATAATAATTTCATGATTTATACTTGGTACAATAATAATTACCAATATCAAGTAGTATACGATCCATCTAATTATAATGAAATTGTTTTGCGCGTCGTCGATCCTAATGGCACAGAAATTCTCAAACAGTTGCTTCACAAAGTATAGGAGCTTTCGTTAACTTATTTGTAAAATTTGCATCAGAATAAATGAATCAAGAATGATTCAAACATTGAATTCAATTGGCAAATTAATTTTGTCGAAATCAATCAAACAGAGGACAAATAAATAGGGAAGTAAATTATAATGCTTCAAACACTCATTACACCTCAGACGATGAATATTGCAGTTCCTTTAGCTGCACAGATTGTAGATGCTTTTCGACCGGAATTAGAAATCAGAATGGTATGGACAGCTTCAAATTATGTAGAAGTGAGTTTTTTGTTCGGGATTATTACGTTTCGCAAAGGTGAATGTCGAGAATTCATAATCCGAGGTAAAAGAGGTTTTTGTGAAGCGGTTATAAACCAACTGCAAGAAGAAGGAAATGTACAACTACTTGCTGGTTCAAACTTTTTCAATTAGCTAAACTCTCGGTGAGTTTAAGTTAAAAATAAAATACACTAAGAAGTAGCTTCATCCCGCCAGGGATTTTAATCCCTGTCTCACAGCTAAAGTCCATTAAAATGGACTGAAAATCTCAAAAAAAATTAACCTCCCAGTCGGTTTTAACCACTGGCGGATATTAACAATAGTGAAATATATCCATATTCCCAAACATAATTAACCAACTTACCAATCATCCATTAAACCCATGTGGCAACCCGACGGAACATTAATTCAAATCGAAGTAGGTGCAGGAATAGTCCAAGCCGCCACTGCACCCGATGAACGTAATATTATAGACATAATATTCAAGCAACCTCCACCAGAATCAGGTCAAACTCTTGTTACATATACCCAACAACTCCGGGACTATCTTTGGCAAAATGAAAATTTACTACTCCCTACCATTAACTTCAGAGATAACGAGCGACTTCAGTCAAATGAAGTCATGATTTACTTTGGTCTAGAAGTTTGCAAACTTAGCGTTACATATATCAATGATATCTTTAATTTCTTAACTCAAAAAGTCAGAGAATACAATACCTTTACTTCAGATATCAATTCTGTCAGACAGTGGATATTCTCCTGCCTAGAATATATCGAACAAGGAAATATCCAATATGCCTTTGAAATTTATCAAAAGGCTTATTACCATAGTTTTTTGCAAAATTATCAGTATGAGTTAATTCACTGTCTATCTGCTATTGGTAATATTTGGTTAAGCAACGGAGATAGCGAGAGCGCTGCTACATTACTTTATAGAGCTTATATTCTCTGCAATAATCCCAATATAGTTGATGCCAATTTCAAAGCCCAGATTATTCTCAATGCGGCAAATACTTCTAGATTCTCTTCACAATATGTAACTGATGTACTGCGATTATACCTAGAAGCTTATCAAATAGCCTATTATTGCGGTAACTCCACAATCTTTTTCCTCTCATTAATTGGCATTGCCGAAATTCATTATTTCTCTAGAAATTATGAAGCATCTCTATTTGCTTTCGAGCAAGCCAAGATGATGCTTTTGACACAACCTAATCAAACTAACTATCAAATTGCCTTTAATCTGCAACAGAATATCAGTGCCATCTGGCAACAAATATTTTACGAGCAACAACAGCAACAGCAACGAGGAACAACACCCACTTCTCAACCCTTATTTGAACAAATTAAACAAACAGCAACCAATGCCTTAGTCAATTCCGTAATCGGCGCTGCTGTCTTTAAAGTATTCCAAGTCGCTGGTATTTCTGCTATTAGTATTTTTGGTAAAGCAGAATATCACTTCGACAGACCGATTTTCAATGCGCCAACAGTCATTGGAGAAAACAACATACAACGTTTATTTAACTGGAGGTAAATCGTGGAAAGCAGTCAATTTAATTTACAAAACCCAACTTTTAACTCGCAAACTCAACTGGGGAACAATAATACAATGAATGTTACCAATAGTAACTCATTTGTTCGTGAAACTGCCATAGAAATTAAGCAGATACTCGCCGAGATATCCCAATCTTCTCCGCCTCATAGTACTCCCGAAGAAATTGGGAGGGCAGCTATCCAACGGATTCAAAACAATCCCACACTTTACCAAAAAGTAATTAGTGCTTTAAAAGCTGGAAGTACTGAAGCTTTCGCGCAATTAATTAACCATCCTGCCGCCAGTTTTGCGATCGCCGCTTTGGCAGATTGGATAAAATACGATCGCTCAAATCCTTGAATTCTCTAAAATTTATAGTGGGGGAATGGGGAAGAGAAAAGACTCTTGGCTATGTATATAAATTCAGGATTGACGCTACCAATAATGTAGTTTTTTTCGTTACAATTCCCCATCCATTTCTTTCCCTTATCCCCCATTATCCAACCTAAAATCAAATATTCAGGGAGAATCTCCCTTAACGGAATAATCCTTTTATTTCTCGCCAAATTTGGGATTGGCTGGATTTAGTACGTCGATGAGTTAAAATTCCTTGAGTGGGACTTAAGAATAATGCTAGGATAAAGAAGCTAAAAGCAACTAAGACAATGGCTGGACCTGATGGTAAATTGAAAAAGTAGCTGAGGTACATGCCGCTGATACTGGAAATTACGCCAATGGCTGCACCCAAGATCATCATAAGATGCAATCGCGTCACTAATAAATAAGCAGTCGCCCCCGGAGTAATTAGCATCGCCAATACTAAAATTACTCCTACCGCTTTGAGACTGGCAACTATGGTGAGGGCAATTAAAATCATTAGCCCGAAATTCAGTAAATTTGTCGGCAATCCCGATGCCTGCGCCCCGATAGGATCGAAAGTATAAAACATTAACTCCTTATACAATAGAATAACAATTGTCAGGACAATTACTGTAATAATGGCGGTATTCTTTACCTCTTCGTTGGTGACGCTGAGAATATTACCAAATAGGAAATGATTCAAGTCAATTTTATTATCTTTTTGAATAATCGTAATTAGCGTCACTCCCAAAGCAAAAAAAGCCGAAAAAACAATCCCCATCGCCGCATCTTCCTTAATTTGCGATCGCGCCCTAATCCAAGTAATAACTATCGTACTCGCCACACCCGCCACAAACGCACCCACAAAAATATCTGCACCTATCATAAACGCGATCGCTAATCCCGGCAAAACTGAATGACTAATGGCATCACCTAACAGTGCCAAACGCTGCACCATCAAATAACTACCCACCGCCGCACAAACTATACCCACCAATACAGCAGTAATTAAAGAGCGCTGCATAAAACCATATTGTAACGGCTCAATTAAACTCTCCACTCCAATCATTCCTCTCCTAATCTAATTATATTCCCCAGGTTCGTAGTAGGCGATTCATCGCTCTTTAAGGCGATTTATCGCCTACTACAAACTTCTGCCATCCTAATCTAATTATATTCCCCAGGTTCGTAGCGATCGATTCATCGCTCTTTAAGGCGATAAATCGCCTACTACAAACTACCAAAAAATGCCACCTCACCCCCATAAGCACGTCGCAAATTCTCCCTACTCATCACCTCTTGCCGAGATCCCCAAGCAATTAACTCTCGATTCAATAAAATTAAATCATCAAAATTAGCAATCGCTTCCCCCAAATCGTGATGAACAACTAACACAATTTTACAAGCATCAGCCAACTCATGGAGAATTTCAAACACAACCCCCTCAGTTTTCTTATCAATTCCAGCCAAAGGCTCATCAAAAAACAAAATATCCGCCTCTTCTGCTAAAGCCTTAGCCAAAAAGACTCGCTGTTGTTGTCCCCCCGATAATTGCCCAATTGGGCGATTTTTAAATTCACTCATTCCCACCCTTTCTAAGGCTTCCATGGCTATTCGCCGCGATACTGAGGAGAAGCGACGAAACCATCCTGTTTTCCGCACTCTCCCCATCAATACCACATCCCATACTGTAGCAGGGTAAGTCCAATCAATTTGCGATCGCTGTGGCACGTAAGTAACTGCTTCCAACTCATCCATTAACTGTTTTTTCTGGTAAGTTGCCCTGCCGTTACTAACACCAACTAATCCTAGCATCGCTTTCATGAGGGTACTTTTTCCTGCCCCATTTGGCCCAATAATACCCGTCAGTCTTCCTGGCTTAATCTCGCAGTTAATACCCTGGAGGGCTTCTACTGTGCGATACTCTACACTAAGAGCCTCAATCCTCAGCGTTTCCATGGCGATGCTGTCGCATTTACTATATCGATCCCTTCTCTCCCTCCAATCCACGTTACTTGCGGCGATACTTACCATCCCCAAACCCTCCCAAATCAGAAAAATAAAATGGCTCTTCAAATAGTGTATCATCAAAAATGAGAAAATTATGAAATTATCAAAATTAGGTTAGGAGGTAGGGGCAGTGGCGGGAACAAAAAGGCATGTCCAGAAGGATACAAGAAGAGAAGCTAGACTAGGGAAATCTAGAAAAAAGGCTTTAGAGAGACAACTTATGACCATAGTTACCTTAATTTTAGGACTATGGCTAACTGGGTGCAACAGAAACATAAACGATCCTGGGAATTCCAGTAATAATGATAAACCTAAAGTAGTTTCTACTAGCACCATTCTTACTGACTTAACTGAAAAAGTGGGAGGAGATGAAATCGAGTTAAAAGGCATCCTCAAACCAGGAGCAGATCCCCATGTTTACGAACCCGTGCCAGCCGATAATCTAGCCTTAGAAAAATCAGATTTAATTCTCTATAACGGCTACGATTTAGAACCAGGATTAATTAAATTAATGAATTCCTCTGGTGTCAAAGCCAAAAAAGTAGCAGTAGGTGAAGTAGTCAAACCATTAGACTTTAATTATCACGGAAAAATTAAACCAGATCCTCACGTTTGGGGTAATGCTAAAAACGCGATTGCTATGGTTAATGTCATTCGCGATAATTTAATTGAATTATCCCCAGAAGACAAAGCAGAATTTACCGAAAATGCTGCTAAACTTACGGCTGAATTAGAGAAAATTGACACCTGGATTATCCAACAAATTCAAACCATTCCCGGAAATCAGCGTCAATTAGTTACTACTCACGATGCCTTTCAATATTATGCTCGCGCTTACGGCTTAAAAGTTACGGGGACATTAATCGGTATCAGTACCGAAGAACAACCCAGTGCCCAAACAGTAAAAAGATTAGCTGATGCCATTAAATCTGCTGGAGTACCAGCTATTTTTGCCGAAACTACTATTAACCCAGCCCTCATTACCACTGTCGCCCAAGAAGCCAAGGTAAAATTAGCCCCCCGACAACTCTATTCTGATTCTATTGGCGCACCCGGTAGTGAAGGAGATACTTATATTAAAATGTTAGTTGCTAATACCCAGACTATTGTAGAATCATTAGGGGGAAATTATACAGAATTTAAGTAACAGTTGACAATTGACAATGGACAGTTGACAATGAACAACCAATAACCAACAAGCAA
>DOIX01000032.1:0-792 GCA_003511885.1 Cyanobacteria bacterium UBA11153 | reverse complement strand
AATAACCAACAAGCAATAACTAATAACAATTATGGACTATCCCGATATCGACATTGCTCCCCTTATCGATCATGCCTTACTCAATCCTACTACCACACCAGAACAAGTAGAAAAAGGCTGTCAACAAGCAGATAGATATGGCTTTGCCGCTGTATGTATCTATCCCATATATGTCAAACAAGCAGCAGAATTACTCCATGGCAGAAAACCCAAAGTCTGTACCGTAATTGGATTTCCCACCGGATTAACTACCTCAGCCACCAAACTTTACGAAGCCCAAGAAGCAGTAGAAAATGGGGCAACAGAAATTGATTTTGTAATTAACTTAGGTTACCTCAAAGCCGGAAAAACTGAAGAATTATATCGAGAAATAGCCGAAATTTGTGAAGAAACAAATCAAACAGTTAAAGCTATCTTGGAAACCAACCTCCTTACCGATACCGAAAAAAGATTAGCAGCAGAAATCTCTATGGATGCTGGGGTACAATTTATTAAAACTAGCACGGGTTGGCATGGCGGTGCCACAGTTGCCGATGTGAAACTCTTGAAAAAAATTACACAGGGACAAATTGGTATCAAAGCATCTGGAGGTATCCGCACTATTGAGCAAGCATTCGATTTAGTTATTGCAGGTGCAACCCGTCTCGGTACATCTCGCGGAATAGATTTATTACGACAACTGGAAAATAGGGAAGAGGAGAATTGACAGTTGACAGTTGATAGTTGACAGTTGACAGTTGACAGTTGACAGTTGAAAGTTGACAGTTGACAGTTGATAGTTGACATTTGATA
>DOIX01000031.1:15077-35271 GCA_003511885.1 Cyanobacteria bacterium UBA11153 | reverse complement strand
GTGCCTACTACGAACTAAAATTTGTGACATTTAAGATTTCAGTCCATTTTAATGGACTTAAGCTATTAGACAGAGAATTTATTCTCTGTCTGGTTATCGGCAGGGCGACAATTGATCGTTAGGTTAGTGTCAAAAATGGCTGGATAATATCTGACTCAGTTGTTTCTGCGCGTAACTCAATATGAGAATTGTATCCTTGATCGTAAAATACTAACTCTTGTTTAGGCGCAACTAGGGAACGAAACCAAATTGCAAATCTAGCACAGTCTGCTAAATCACCATCCAAACTGATTCCTTGTCCATCTCGGTGTAAAGCTACATCTAATTTTTGTCCTATTCCTGGTACTTTGATGGTACATTCAAGGACATAATAACTATCTAGATTAGTTATTGATAAAACTTCGATATCTGACCATTGTTTCTGGATTTCCTGGGAGAAATCAGAGGCGTTAATTTGCCAATTGGTTGCTGTTGACGGTGTAATGAGGTATTCCATGATTTATGGATTCAAATTGTTGGAGCGATCGTTGTTTTTGTTATTTGGTAAAATGAGGATTATTCGCGGTTTTGTCTTGACGGTAAAGTACGAATTATCGCCAAATAATTCGGTGTATGTATGAAGATATCCCTTTATCTATAAAACAGCTTGTCGAATTACTCGCTCAAAGGAAGAATCGAATAATAAATTAATATTTGACTCTAATAAACTGAGCATTTTACTTTCTAGTGGCTGATCGGGAAAATATCCTAAATGCTCAACCTTACGCAATAAATCATTATAAAACTCTTCGTACTCTTGTTCAAAACCAACAAGGGTCATCGTTGTGAGAGCTAATCCAATGGTAATGCCATGTTGACAGAAGTAATGATAGTGACTCCCTCTGTATTCAAATTCACCGGTTTCATCAAAATAATGTTCTGTGGTTTTCTGTAAAACTTGAGTCACCATTTTGTTAATATTTAGCTTAAAAATACAATTATTAATTTCTTGGTAAAAAATGAAAATTTGATTTTCAAAAATATTCATTTCATCTATACAATGATTAATCACCTCCTGTAATTCATTGATTGCATCTTCCCTAGAAGAAAATTGCTCAAAATAATTCTCTGATAGACGGTTTCTGATTTCTCGAATATGAATGTTCATTTCATCAATTCTCTGATTAACTTTTTCATCAAGAGAACTTAAGTCGTTATTAAAAGCTTTGATAAGCTCTATCCAGAAGTTAATTTCATCTTGAGCCTCTTTTTGAAATTTTTGTCGTTCTTTTAATTGCTTTCTGAGCGATTCTATTTTCTGTTGACGTATTTCTTCTTGGCGATCGCGTTTATCAATCTTAGCTTTAATTTTTACTTTTTCTTCTTCAAGATTTTGAACGTTTATTTCCCAGTCTGCCACCAGAGAATCAATATAGTTATCTTCAGATCTTATCGAGCTTCTTTCTCTGTCAAGATAATCACTTTCTTGATTAATTGACTGTCTAGCTTCATAGGTCAATCTTGCAGAACTACGGTTGATTTTATCAATATTAGCATTATATCTATCGAGTCGATCTTTCCAGCGCTCAACACGAGAGTTGAGATTTTGACGGCGTGATAAAATGTCAATATAACGAGCGTTATGACCATCAACGCGAGGATTATATTTTTCCAGAAGATCGTTAATCTCTTGATTGAGAGATTGAATTAATTCATTTAATAAACCAATTGCTTTATCTTCTGATAAAATGCTATCCCATTTTTCCTCTAACTGTTGTCCATAAGATTCTTTTTCTTTTTCCCATTCTTCAAATTCTTTATCTCTGAGATCATAAGCTTCTTGTTGTACATCAGAAATGTAAGTTTTAATCAACTCATTAAAAGATTCAATACTTTCGTTTAGGATATAATTACTCGCTCGTTGAACATAATCTATTTTATATTCTAAAGATTTGGTTTTATTTTGTTCAAATGGATTAGATAAAACCCGATCAACAATCGTATTTACCTGTTGAGCAATAGAGTTATCTGATTGTTCAGGTTGAATAGGTAGACTTACCATAAAATCAAAGAGTGTGTAACATAGTTTATGTAAAGGTTGATCGCAGGTATCACTACCGTTTGCTCTTTCACAAGCACTATTAGCATATAAGCTGAGTAATTCTCGTTTGACTTGACTAACATATTCATCAGGTGTTTTTTCTTGTTGATATTTAATTAATTCCTCAAATACTTTACCTTTGTTACCTGACAACATCAATTGAGATTGATGTAATAACTCTGATATTCCTTCTCCTGTCCAACAATTAATGCCTACAATTACAGGTTTAGAATTTTCCCCTAAGACTGTATGGTGAACCTTGATGATTTGGGTGGCTACATCTTGGATATTAGCTTCTGTTGCTGAATAACTAATACCTGTTTGTTTATTCACAAACATATTGAAGACATAAATGATATTTTGATGTCGCTTTAATAAGTCTCGTAAGTATTTTCTGTCTCCTCTAGCAAATTGTTTATCTGGAGCAATTAAATAATAGACTAAATCCGGTTGAAAATTTATACTTGCATAATGACTAATACTCAAACTTTGCTCAGAAGGAGTTTGATTTTCTTTGTATCTTGCTAACGTTACCTCATTTACATAGGGAAAGTCTTCAATTTGACTAATATCAAGTGCAATTCTGTTATAATTTTCTAATCGGTCATCACTGCATACTCCTGGAAGATCGAAATATTTCAATCCGATGGGAAATTCAATCATATTGATTTCTTTAGTACAGTCTTGACGACCATTAGAGAGAAAGTAATCAATTCCTAATAGGCGATTTCCTAGTGTGGTTTTACCACTGTGAGTTCTTCCCGTTGCAAAGATATTGATTGTACTGATATTTTGATGAAAATTGCTGAGTTTTTCAATGATGAACTTAGCACGGATTTTAGAAATGGATGGTGGATTTAGTTGGAAGTACATAGGTGTTGATAGGTGATACTTTTGAAATGGAGTAGGTAATAGCTACTCTATTCAAGAAAAGATTAGTTGAGCAAAGCTCCTTCTAATATTTTGAGGATGTTTACTTCTGCTTGTTTTGGTTCATAATTAACAGCTAATTGGTTGATTTGATCTGTAAAGCGACCTAGCAAAGCTTGCACTTGAGATTTTCCATTATTAACTATTGCCTCAAAATCATTAACATCAGTTTGAGAATTGGAATTTTCGATCCCTAAACCAATTGCTAGAATAGTTTCAACAACAGGATAGCCACCTTGCAAGGACTTTTGTCCAACAACTTGTTCTTTCTGTACAATTTTTTGTATTTTCTTGGGAACATCTTGCCGGATTGTTTCGATGTCATCAAGGCTCTGTTGTATTCTTTTTACTTTTCGGGTTGTTGGCTTGATAAGATTTTCATTTCTGTAGGCATCTCTGTCAAACTGTTCGTGAATTTTATTACCCAAGATATCTTCTTCTTTCATGCCACCAAATGCTGATACTATACCTTGGATGAAACTAATTGGAGATGCAGCAACTTGAACAACACCTTCTACAATACCGAGGCTACCACGGGCAATAGCAGAACGTTTTACTCTCTCTGTTTCTTGATAAAAGTCTGGGACTTCTTCCTCAATTGTTACATTCTTAAACTTTGGTTTAAATCCGACTACTGTTGATTCCATGACTGTATCTTCTTCAATGTCTGGAACAAATTTTTTGATCGCCTCTTGTCGTGAAATTTTGGCTTGTTTGGCAAAGCTATCAATCATGTCATTCAATTCTTTTTCAGCCTCTAAACGAGCATCTTCTTCTCTGAATACTCGAATACCATAATCAGCAACAGCCATATATGCTTCATTGAGTAAGTCTTGATCGCCTAATTTTTGATCGACAACACAGGTAGCTAAACGGCTGGCAATGTAAATCAATGCTTTGCGATAGCGGCGGCTACGCTCTTTTTTCGCAAAAGATTTCAATTCATCTTGCAGAACTTGTCCCATGTTACCAATCTTATTATCTGGCAACATTTGACACATAAGTTCAGTAATTTTATTCACACCCGTTCCAGTTGAGCAATTTACTTCAACAATAGGAACTGGTACATTAGGGTAAAACTCTTGGAAAATTTTTTCGATCTGCTGTCTGGAATCTTCAATATTTTCTCTAGTGGTAATCTGTGAGCCATCAGAATTATAGAAAATATTCAGAGCAAAAATTACTTTATTTTTGTTGCTTTGTTTGGCTTGTTGTCGCAGTAAAGAGCGTAAATATTTACCATCTTCTCGGACAAAACCACGATGAGGAGCAACAACATAAAGGATGATATCAGGCTTAACATTTTGTTGATTTTCTTTGGCTTGCCATTCAGTAACAGAAACTACTCTTTTGACGACTTTTTTCGTAGTAGAATAATCTGATAAGTTCCATAATTCAAACTCATTAATGGGCTTTAAACCTTCATCTTCATCATCAATTTGAGGTAAAAGTAAGGTAGCTCTATTAATGTTTTCGTAAGTTTCATTACATCCCCCTGCACCTGGAAGATCAAAGTAACGTAAATTACTTCGCATTTGAAAGAAAACAGTCATCCAAGTACAGTCTGTTTTCCCTGTACGAGGTAAAACCGCTTTGATTGTCTCAGCAAGTTCCTGATTAGGATCTATAAAAGTAGTTGCTAAGGTTGTTTTACCTGCACTTGTCCTTCCTGTCGCATAAAAATTAACAGGTTCAGGAAATAGCTCTCGTTTCGATTGTGCTTGAACAAATTCTGCATCTACTCGACCTTCTAAATCTAATTCTCGGATATCAAGTAATTTTAGAACATCGGGACGATCTGAGAAGATAAATTTCAGGGTTTGTAATGCTGTTTGAGCCATGATATACTCCTTAGATTTGATTAACTAATTTTTAGGATTAACAAACCAATCAATCGGTTCAAATTTGATGATGTTTAAACCTTGAACTAACTGATTTACTTGTGTTGCTTTATCATGAGTACCAACCCACTGATAAACTTGAGCTAATTCAGCCAAAAATGAAATATCATTTCGCTTTGCTTCCTTAAAAAGCAAGTCCATATCAGGAAAAATCTGTTCGCCCGTTTTCTGGTAATACCAACTCATCAAAGCATTTTCAATTTGCTGACTCGCCTCCTCCGCCAAACCACATTCCCAAAGCATCACAGCTTGATCCAGACGGTAGAAATGCTCTTTTGTTGACTCCCTATAACAAACCAAGTCATAGTAAAGACCAAGCTGACTAGCAAGTAGTTTTAGGTTCTCAGGTTCATTGGAAGCATATCGACTCAAATCAGGACGCTTACCACTAAAAAATAAGTGGTGAGCATCACTTAATATTCCAACAGCCGTAGCGATGTAATAAGCAACAACATCTTGAAAATCAAGCTTATTTTCTGACTGAACATCAAACGATTCTAGATCTAAATGAAAATAGCTATCTTCTTGTTCAGGTAGTAAATTCCAAACGGTGATAGCTGGATGAACTCTCCGTCCTCCCTGCACCATGCCATGTATTAAGATAATAGGAAGCTCGGCTAAAGCAGCAGATATAACTGCTATATCTCTATCCGTCTGGCGCAGAGGACGCTTAAAATATCCATCACATTTAACCACACCATTGAACCACTGTGTCTTTTGCCAAGCAGCATTGATGGCTACGCGGAAATCATGTGGAGAAGCACCATCATCATTAGCTCTGTGGGGGATGTTATTATCCCAAAATGGCGCAATCAGTACCAAAGGCTTATGGTTTGACTCATAAATTCCTTGCAATAGCCTCGCTGCTTCTTCTGGTGTATCTAAGAAAGGACTATTTTCCTCAAACTTTTGCAACCGTCGATTAATGACTGTTGTTTGAATAGCATATTGACTGCGAACCTGCTCTATTTCTTGAGCGTGTTCGTGAGCTAGCAGACGTAACCTCAAATCTCGGTATAGCTGAAGTTCACTAGACCAAGTGGTTTCTCGTAACCGCAAGATGTGAGCTACTGCTTGCTCCTCTATGCGATGTTGGTGTCCTCTTTCTTGAGCTTCTGCATCCAAATCTGCTTTGAAAGCTAACTCTCTTACACGATGACTATGAGTTTGTTCTTGTTCGTGCAGGCGATGATGATGACCTCTTTCCTGTGCTTGTGTATCCAAGACTTTGGTCAAAGCAATCTCACGGCAACGATGCCAACTTGCTTGTGCTTGTTCTTCTAAACGATACTCGTGACCCTGTGCTAGTTCTTCGAGGCGATTGGTATGAATATAATTCTGTAACTCTTTCTGCCTCTGTATAGCCTCATCCGATTCAGGTTTTCTATCTACACGCCGCAAAAAAAAGTCTAAGACGCTCTTTACGACAGCCGCACCTGAAGAAATAAGGGTAAGTTGACCAAATGAAGGATTGTTATTTTGGTTAGGCATCGCTGACAGTGAATTCTAGAGTACACAGATTTTTTAACTGAGACTTAAGACTCATGCTGGTATCTATTCAGCTTCAATCCACCCTTTAATCGTTTCAATAGGAATGCTAATCAGCGGATGATTAAAGATCGTCTTCAACGCCTCAATACCTCCAGCTTTGAAAGCACCACGCAGCCGCTCTTTCAATGTTGGATTTTGTGCGATCGCCTGCTCTATTGCCTCAGCCACAACCACCTTATTTTCAGATTGAGTTCTCGTTGGATAATTACGAGCTAACTGTTCTATTAATTCCTGAATCTCTGCTGCCGCTTCGGTCAAATTTTGTTTAGGAGAACAGTCAATTTGAATGGCTGTAGGATTGCCATGGACATCACCAGCAATCACATTTCCTACCTTAGCCTTAGAAAGGTCAAAATGGTAATTACCTGACATAGTTTCAATCGTTTAACTAGGTTTGAATTGTTCCTGGATCGCCATTAACACCACCGCAACAAATGTTGCCGATGTGCGGCTCGTGCATATCGTTGTATTCAATGTGATTGTCGTAGTAATTAATCACTACTCCACTAGAGTTAGTCGAGTGATGACTGTTCTCATCTCCATCAAATGAAGATGACTCAGAACTGGAGTTATAATAGTCTGGATCGCCATAGCCACTACTATTAGTTCCGTAGCTATTACCATAATCGCTACCGTAGTTGGAGTTGTTTTCGTAGCCGTAGCTATTTAAAAATTCATTCCCTTCATCACCAGGATGATTAGGCTCTAGGTAAGGGTCAACTGTTCCATAGCCATACTGCTCGTCATTATTGTCATAACTCTCTGAATAGGGAGCATGATCTTGACTGGGATCGTTTGACTCCTGGTTCCAGTTGTCTGTGCTATAGCTGTAGGTGCTATTTGGATCGCTGCTCATAAGTTATATCTCACTGTTACACCAAACTAATGATATAAAATGATACAAAATACGCTTTAATCTGCGTGACAATCCGCAGGTCAGACATTGTATTGCCACATATTTACTTTAACTAGCGTATTATTTTGGTATTTATACTAAACCTAAACTATCCAAACCTGATAGCCTACTGACAAGCATCAGTAATTATGCTAGAATCTCATCAGTAATTTTCCAGACCCCCTCCACCCATGCCAACCACCGAACAATTCTCCCAAGCCGCAAACCGCTGGGATTTAGAAACCCTATACACAGACTTAGCCTCAGCCAAAGGAAAACGTTTAACCCCCGTAGAAAAGTTACATCTGCGGGGGTTACTTTGTGGCTATAGTCCATCGGAAATAGCGGAAAAGTTGGGGAAAAATCCTAAAGGAGTGGAAACGGATCTTTGCGCTACTATCTATAGATACGTGAAGAGTTTGGTAGATAAATGTAGTGAAAAGATCGAAAATTGGCGCAATATTACAGAATGGCTTGAGGAGGCTGGATATATCTGTAATTCACCTGCTAAAGTACCAGCTAGTGGCGATTTTTCTGACAAGTTTAATATTACTAATATAACCTTTCAAAATAATCAAATAACAATTGATGTTTTCCTACAAATCACGGTTCCGCTGCCGCAGGAAGCATCGATCCAAAATCTAGATTTATGAGAAGATATACTTAAACTAGCTCCTGGCGTTGCTGTCTCAAAAAGGTCAGGAAATCTTCAATAGAGTCCTCCTCATGCCAAAAACTAACTGCGAAATCCTTAAGATTGCGAACGGTAGTAGGAGTTTGGCTTGTGAGTAGCTGCTTGAGAGTAATACCCTGCCAAAACTGGATGCTAAGGGCTTTAAGGTTGGATTGAGAGTTTGTAGCTGAGGTTTGAATGAGGATTTGCAGCAGTTGTTGACGCTCTGCAGGTGAAAGTGGTTGAATGGCTGCGATCGCAGCCTGAAATTGCGGGGTCATAAGCCAGCCTTACTATAACTAATCTCTATGTTAACAAGTGCTGTACTCTATTAGACATCTCCAAAATATAAACTATGGTTTTCAAGGATCATTCCTCGTCCGAATGCTAGGCTAACGCATAGCTCTCGCTAACACCTCTAACCAGAATATTCTGCCAACCAATTAAGTAAATCCTCCATACTAGAAAAATCCCACATCGCCTCTGACAAACTTTCTAAACCTTGGCTATTTAACCCCTCAATTGCCATAATTACATTAGAAGTTAATTCTCCCAAACGGCGCTGAAGCTGTCGCAATAGTAAATTCCTTTCCCCTTCAATTTTCGCCAAGGTAATTTCACCTCTTCTATCTTCCAGGAAAATTTCCTGTTTGTTTAACCTCTCTAACTCTTCCACACTTAAACCCGCCTGATTCGCTATATTCATCGCTTTTTCTATTTGTGGTATTTCGCTCATTTTGGGTGGAATCACTTCTAAACTAGGTGCTTCTTTGAGAAAATAGATCCACTTATCTGCCAAAGTCTCCAACTCTTCTAGCTTTTTCGTAAACTTCGGCAATTCCACAAAGAAAAGTTTTAACTGTTTCTCCTGATAAGATAATTTTTCTTCTTGCTCTTGAAAGTGAAAACTGGTAATTACCTTCTGGGTTGAGGGAAAAAGAGTAAAGTCTGTAATGGTTAAGCCAATCACCGGATTGAGATAAGAGTATCCTTGTCCATACTTGAGCTGATTCACGTAGGTTTTGCACAAGTTATAGATGACTCTTTTCTCAAAAGATTGGACATTCCATACTTGCATCTCAATAATGACAGTTGTTTTATCCTCTAATACTGCCCTAACATCCAGATAGCTATCTTTTAAATCCAGAATATCAGCCTGGTTATAGGGGTTGATAATTTCTAAAGATTTGATGACTTCCTTTCCTGAGTAGATGATGGCATTGAGGAAGGAGATCGGGATATCATGACTGTCATCTGAGGCAAATATTTTCTTGAACGCAAAGTCAGTTTTGGGGCTAATGAATCTCATATATGTAAAAAGGTTATACCTAGTTATTAAGGAACGTTTTCTCCTTTATGATAACAAGATTTTTACCAAACAATGTTAATAATCAAGTCAAATTCCTCACAAATTAGACGGTTCGTAGTAAGCACTTTAGTGCCTGATATTATCAGCTTTTGGGGCACTGAAGTGCCTACTACAAACGGATCGATTGCATCACTGCGGTGCAATGCCTGAACCAAACATGGCAGCACATCCTGTGGTATTCATGAAGTTGCGATATCTGCCTGCTTCTTCTGTCACCAGGACTTCCACCAGATAGAGGTTATCTACCCACACCTCCACCACACCAAAAACACCACCCCGGTTACAGGCTACTGTCCTCCATCCTAGGGATTGCGATCGCGAAATTACCTCTGCTTCCGAAAGTTTTGTTTCGATGGCAAGATGAAAACTTGAGGGACGACGGTGGATTTGCTCTGCGTAAATTTGATCCTCCCAAGGCATTGCTGCTGGACCTTCTGGCTGGATGGTTGGGTCTGGCTGTCCTGTTCCTGGGTGGTGTACCATGGATGGCGGATAGACCTCAACGGCTGTTCCTGAATTGTCACGGGCTACGGCGATGGAGGCACCAGCAACTACTGGAAAGTCGAAGACAATGCCGTCAATGATGGCAGCAAAAAAGAGTGCGGTTTCTTTTGGGTTTTCTGAAGGAATGGAGAAATGGGCAATCATATTGATACCTCTGGTAGGATTAACGATTAGTTAGGTTGACGATTTTTGCCGAGATTTAACTGTGAACTGTAGCAGCGACAGATCGTTTTAGATTCAGTATAAAAAACTGAATTCTGCTTCGCCTTCACCGCAATGATTTAGACAATTAGGATCGAAACTTAGTCATGGGGTTAGGGAGGCTAGGTAAGTAGAAAAGCAAGATTTTCCAATGCTCGTAGTGCGTGAGGAGCCTTTGCAGGAATATAAGCAAATACGCCAGGTTGCAAGGGAATATCCTGTCCTTCCAGAGTCAGCGTGCCGCTGCCTTCTATGACAGTCACTGAAACATTTCGGGCAGTGCTATGTTCTGGGATGTAGGTATCTGCGGGGACGCAAACTAGTGAGAAGTTGACCTGCTCATTGTTAACGAGGGCTTTGCGTTGGATGCCTGGTTTGGTATAGTCAACTTCCTCATGAAGCTGAGTTGTAAAGGATGATTGTAATGTCATCATCAGTCTCCTAAATTTCGATTAAAGGTCGTTTTTTCTTCAGCAAAAACGGGCATCGATGCCCAACAGTGGGAACAAAACCAGCTAATTTGATGGTGCTGAAAGTGCCGCATTAATGGATAAGCACAACAGGGACATTTATGTACGGTCATTTCGGAGCGGAACTTGTTTGATTAGGTGTGAGAGTCATCGGGATACCCTCATAAATTTGAGCTACCTTTACTCTGACAGTTGTGACTAATAATTTCTTTGATCTAGCTCATAATTGCTAGGCAAAGTGTAAAATTGGGAAAAACCCCTAAAATCGCTTTGCCCAAAACAGTTGAACGATGCAAGCTACAGTTGAGCAACTCCAAAAAATCTCGATCCTCTCTGGGCTGGATTGCCAGCAGCTTGCTCAGTTGCAACCCCATGCAGCGGTCAAGTCATATACCCGTGAAGAAATTATTTTACATGAGGGCGATCCCCTGCCCGCCCAACTTTTTGCAGTTCTCAGTGGCAGAATTGCAGTGAAGAAAACAGCATCGACTGGTAAGGAAACCATTCTGCGCACCTTACCTGCGGGAGAACTCTTTGCAGCCCCAGCCCTCTTTGGCAGCAGCATAGCCCCGGCAACGGTTGTAGCTGGGCAGGAGTGTCAGATTCTCACAATTAAGCGCACTATTTTGCTAGAAATGATTCAGAAAACGCCAGAATTAGCCTTGCAAATTATTGCAGTTCTCAATGAGCGTCTTCAACATCTCCATCAAGTAGTCCATGGATTGGCTTCTGAGAGGGCAATCGTGCGGTTAGCACAGTCTATTCAAGCGGCGGCGATTGCAGAGGGAACCAGCGAGACAGCCCAGGGATTATTATTGCGATCGCCGATGCCCTATACTCAAATTGCAGGCAGTATTGGCATTACCTACGAAGAATGCGCCCGACTGTTCAAACAAATCCAAGGGATTGTCCAGTACAGTCGGGGCGGCAAAATTTTGGTGTTAGATTGGGCAAAGTTAGGGGCCATCGCTGAAGGGAACTGGGATAATTGATAATTGACAACGATCGATTATCAATTATCAATTAAAACTATGCCCAAACCCACCATCATTCAACCTGACCAGTCCTATACCTTTGCCGATTACTTTAAACTCAATTTTGCCCCGCAAGACATCCTCGCATACTTTAACGCAACCCTACAACGCAAATCCTTAAAACTCCCCCAGTACTCAGGACACCTGGATCGCCTCAACGATCTCAAAAACCGCATTGAAGAGAGCCTCCCGCGCCTTAGCCTGACTAGCGAAATGGCACGACGAGAATTTCTCATTGCCCCCGTACTAACAGACATATTACATTACACCCAAGCCACCCTCAATGTTGAGTATCCTGTCGTTGTCAATAACCAACTCAAAGGTTCTCTAGATTATTTACTCCAAAACCAGCAGATTTTCTTAGTCATCGAAGCCAAAAACGAAGATCTAGAACGAGGATTTATCCAACTGGCGATCGAACTGATTGCTCTCGATCAATGGATTGAGTCCGACCAAAAAATCCTAAATGGCGCAGTTTCCACCGGAAACATTTGGCAATTCGGTCAATTTGATCGCCAGTCCCGTCAAGTAACTCAGGATCTCGACCTCTACCGTGTACCCACCGATCTAGAAGACATTCTAAGAATCCTCATTAAAACAATTGAAAACAATTAATAATTGTCAATTATTAATTATCATCTGCCTATTGTTTGAGGTTGGGATCAGGAATCAGAATCTCGCTGGGATATTCTGCACCACTAAGCATCAACTGAGTTACGGCTGCATAGGCTTCACTCCAGGCTTGCTCAGTGTTTGGTGTCCATGCTTCTCCTAAACAAAGCGATAACGCTTTTAACAAAGTACTGCCAACCATCTGATAATGGCTAGGCAAAACACCATATTGAATATGGCGGGTTCCTAACCCCTTCAAGGTATTCGATAAGGCATCAGGCTTACTGAGATGATCGACCACAAAGGCTAATGATTGGAAGAGTTTTTTGCCCTGTGCTTCCATATTTGTGTTAGCAAACAGGGGTTTGACTTCAGGAAAATCTGCAAACAAATTCGTATAAAAGTAGGTCGTAAACTCAGTTTCCCTGGTTCGAGCCTCCAAAAAGCTGGATTGCAACAATTCAATTTTCAAAGACATACTGTAGCTCCTGATCTAGATTACTGGTAGTATCGCAAGATTCTTGAACATCAATCTATGAGCTAGCTCATAAATCCGGATCAATTGAAGGAGCAAACCTACTCTTGTTTGGGTAAAACAATTACACCCTGGCGGGGCGACAACTATGGCTGAAAGCTAGACACGACAAGGCTTTTAAGCTAGGCAAATCGAAGAAAAATACACCTACATCTTTCAAAATTAGCCCAGAAATCTGGTGGTGGACAACGAATCGATGAGACTTGTAGCCACTCGCGTTGAAATCAGGGTGTCAATAATGCCAAAAAATATACTGATTTTTTGGGCAATGTGATGTGCTATAAGTCAGACTGTGCAAGGGTTTCATACCAAATCCGCTTTTTAAACCCCTTGACACTATTTTAGAATAACAGCTTTCTGTGAATTGATTTTAGGCTTTGAAAATGTCTTAATCAGGAAGGAGAGATATATAACCAATAACCAATAACCAACAACCAATGACAAATAACCAATGACAAAGGACTAATGACTAATGACCAATAAATCAAGTATTAAAATACCTAGCCACTGGATGATAAGCGACAATTGCTGTGGTAGACTGTTCTGGATATAACTGTTCGCTTTCGTCCATATAGAGATTAATGCGATCGCATTTCAGTAATTCCAGTAAAGCATATTGATCCTGGATATTCGGACAAGCGGCATAACCAAAGCTGTAGCGGGAACCTCGATACCGCTGTGCTAAGACATCGCGAATATTATCGGATTCTTCGCTAGCAAAACCCAACTCGCGCCGAATTCGGGCATGTACCCATTCTGCTAATGCTTCTGCGACTTGCACCGCCATCCCGTGGAAGTACAAATAATCCGTATATTGGTTGGAATCAAACAGTTGTTTGGCGACTTCTGTGGCAATTTCTCCCATAGTTACGGCTTGCATGGGGAAGACATCAAATTGCTGTGGGGTTTGGGCAAGGTTTTTGGGTAGATAAAAGTCGGCGATACATAAACGCTTGCCTGATTTTTGGCGCGGGAAGTGGAAGGTGGTGACAGGTTGGATATTTTCGGGAATATCTGTAGCAAAATTTCCGATAATTTCGGGATTATATAGATGGAGTGAGTTTCCTTCGGCTAAACAGGGAAAATATCCGTAAATTGCTGTGGGATGGAGGAGTTTTTCTTCTACTATCCGCTGTTTCCACTTTTCAAGAATTGGGTAGACGGTTTCTTGGAGAAATTCGTCATACTCTTCTTTAGATTTATCTTTTGGTTTGCGAAACTGCCATTGTCCCACAAATAATGCTTGTAAGTCTAAGTACCACAATACTTCTTCGAGGGGGATGTCTTCTGGTTGTAATAGTTGCGTTCCCCAAAAAGGAGGTGTAGGACGTTCAATATCTAAGGTAACAGCTTCGGAGCGATTAGTATCTTCTGTGGTAAAGGTGGTGGCGGATTTAGCAGCGGATGGGTTATTGGTAATAGCAGATGTAGTAGTAGAAGAGGAAGCGGATAGGTTATCGGATGAAACAAATAACCCATCGGCAGCTAAAACTGTTCCCTCATTCCCTACCGATAACCCATCGGCAGCTAAATCCGCAGCTAAATCCGCTACAAATCCTCGCAAATTATCCCATTCTCCCGCCACTTTCGCAGGCATCAGTTTATCCATAAAGTGCAAATCGGAAAAGGCATCTTTCCCATAAATCACTTTACCTTTATAAGTATTCTGGCAATCCTCATTCACAAACTTAGGTGTCAATGCTGCACCGCCCAAAATTACAGGTACAGTTATCCCTCTTTGGTTAAATGCCTCTAAGTTTTCTTTCATAAAGGCGGTAGATTTTACTAATAATCCGCTCATGGCGATGCAATCAGCGTTATGCTGTTCGTAGGCTTCGATAATGTTATCGACTGGCTGCTTAATGCCCAGATTTACTACCTTGTATCCGTTATTAGACAGGATAATATCTACGAGATTTTTCCCAATATCGTGAACGTCTCCTTTAACAGTGGCAATCACTACTGTACCTTTGGCGTTATTCCCTACATCTTGTTTATCCATAAAGGGTTCTAAATATGCTACGGCGGCTTTCATAGTTTCGGCGGATTGCAGTACGAAAGGTAACTGCATTTGTCCGGAACCAAATAATTCGCCTACTACTTTCATCCCATCGAGGAGGAAGGTGTTAATAATTTGTAGAGGTGGATAAGTTTCTAAGGCTTTGGCTAGTTGTGCTTCTAAACCAATCCTTTCTCCGTCTATAATATGACGTTTGAGTCTTTCTTCTACTGGTAGATTTTCGTCTTGACTTTTATCTCGTTTTGTGGTTTTACCTTCAAATAGTTGGGTTAATTCGGCTAAGGGATCGTAAGTGCAAATGTTACCATCAAATTCTCGTTTGTCGAAGATTAGCTTGCGGCATACTTCTTGATGTTCCGGTTCGATTTTTGCTAGTGGTAAAATCTTATTAGGGCTGACAATGGCGGAATCTAAACCTGCTGCCATGGCTTCGTGGAGAAACATGGAATTGAGGACAATTCGTGCGGCTGGATTTAAGCCGAAGGATACATTAGAAACACCTAAGATAATGTGACATCCGGGTAATTCTGTGCGAATTTGTTGAATGGCATCGATGGTGGCTTTGCCATTTTGTCTGTCTTCTTCTATCCCGGTGGAAATGGGTAGGGCGAGGGGATCGAAAAATATCTCGTGGGCGGGGATACCGTATTCTATAGTTTGATTATAGGCACGTTGCGCGATCGCAAATTTCTTGTCTGCTGTCCTTGCCATCCCGTCTTCGTCTATTGTACCAATAACTATCCCTGCTCCGTATTTTTTGGCTAATTCTAATACCTTGAAAAAACGTTCCTCCCCATCTTCGTAGTTGGTGGAGTTAAGCAAACACTTACCACCAGCCACCTTTAAGCCAGCTTCCATCTTTTGCCATTCGGTGGAATCCAGCATTAAGGGTAAGGTTACGTTAGTCACTATTCGCGATACTAATTCTTTCATATCGCGTACTCCGTCTCGCCCTACATAATCGACGTTAACATCGAGAATATGTGCCCCTTCCTTTACCTGAGATTTAGCTAAAGATACCAAACCATCCCAATCTTCAGCATTGAGTAAATCGCGACATTTTTTAGAGCCACTGGCGTTTAATCTTTCCCCGACAATCAGAAATGAATTATCCTGAATATAAGGTTGGGCCGTATAAATTGATGCCCCAGAAGGTTCGTAAATGGGATGTCTTTCTTTCGGATTAAGGGTATTAGCAATTTCCACTAATTGTTGTATATGATCCGGGCGAGTACCGCAACAACCACCAATTACTTGCACTCCCCAATCTTCCACAAATCGAGTTAACGCCATCCTTAATTCCATCGGCGTTAACTTATAATGAGCATGTCCGCCAATATTTTCCGGTAAACCCGCATTCGGAATACAAGAAACGACAAAAGGCGAATTTTCACATAAATATTTGATATGTTCTTGCATCCGATCCGGTCCCGTGGCACAATTAAGACCGAGGATATCAATCGGATACCTTTCCAAAATAGTCAAAGCCGCGCTAATATCAGAACCAACTAACATAGTTCCTACAGCTTCCATCGTCACAGATACCATTAAAGGCAATCTTTGTCCTTTCTCCTCAAATACCTGTTCAATACCATTTAGTGCCGCCTTAATTTGCAAGACATCCTGACAAGTTTCCACAATCAATAAATCCACCCCACCATCATAAAGCCCTCGTACTTGTTCGGCAAAAGAGGCTTCCATCGTGTCAAAATCAATATGTCCCAAAGTCGGTAACTTAGTCGTTGGCCCAATCGAACCTGCCACAAAACGAGGCTTTTCTGGTGTAGAATATTCATGAGCCAAACCCTTAGCCAATTCAGCAGCCTTCTTATTTAACTCATAAGCTTGAGAAGCCAAATCATACTCAGCCAAAACAATAGAAGTAGCGCCAAAAGTATCCGTTTCAATTACATCAGCCCCAACTTCCAGAAACTCGCGATGAACTTTTGCCACAGCTTCCGGTTTAGTATGGACTAGGTACTCATTACAACCTTCATACTCTGCCCCACCAAAATCTGCTGCGGTAAGGTTTTGGGTTTGCAGGGAACTTCCCATCGCCCCATCGAATACGATAACCGGGCGTTGGGGACTATGGAGGCGATTGAGGAAGATGCTATTCATAGATAGATTTTTTGAGGGAAATTTGAGCTAGAATCGATCCGATCTGATTAACTTATATTTTGCACGATTATCGATCGATCGCCAATAGTGCTTTTTTTTTGCATCCAGCAGGTGCAGCAGTTGCCCGTGTGAGGGCATCCGAAAACGCCACCATTAACTCACAGAAAATATTTAACTTTTGATTTTTGACTGGGTTACTTTGGCGATATCAGAGGTTTACCCTGAGATACCGAGAGATTTGGGCAGGTTTTTTGGGAATACTCTCGATTGACTAATCAAAGTATCTGCCATACTGTACTGCAAATGCTAAAAATGCCACTTCCCACTATCTACCACTACCCAGAAATTGATTTTCGCCATAGATTGAGAGGAAAAATCCATCCATCTATCTCCAAATCAGTTTGGGAAAGTTTCTATAGCGAGGGACTAGGTGATAAACTGCTACGCATCTAAATTGGATATGATTCAGTTAGAAAACAAGTCGTCAAACCCTCTCCCCTGCACCCTTCTCCCCTGCTCCCCCTCAACCAAAACAGACAAATTAAGTGCGTAACAGCTTATCGGGATTAGAGGCTGGGGAAGAAAGCTGTAAAATCAATGGTTTGACGAATTTAGAATGTCTTAACTGGCCCAGTCGTTTCTATATATGAATAGTTGATAGTTGACAAGTGACTGTAGTGGGTAATCTTCACTAACTATCAACTATCAACTATCAACTCTTAATTAACCATTACGGCGGTAATTTTCCAATGTTTACGATTACTCTGACGCGCCTACCTTGATCCAACTTAATACAATTCCAGCGCCATTCTTCCGCATCAACAGCCAAACCCTTCAACTCCTCCTTATAATAAGGTTCCCGTTTACAAATACCAAACAAACCACTAGCATCCAATTCCCCTTGTTTATTACGAAATCCTTCAACTCTCGCCCAGATATAAGCATCATTTCCTTCCAATCCTTTATCCTGAGCCGCTTTATAAGTTAAAGGAAAATTCGGCCCCGCTGAATTAGACTGATTCCACAAATCTGTACCCATGACAATCGCCCGTTTATGATTTTCCGGACTTAGCCCTAAGTGAATCAGGCGATTTTCTATCGCTACAGATTGCCACTGTAAAGCATTAAGACAGAGAATATCTGCCTCTGCCACAGAAATATTTTGAGACTTATTCCAACTGCAAAATCCCTTATTAGTAGCAAAATTACCGGGATCTGTATGTCCTAAATATATAGAGGTTGGCTTTCCCGTTGGTGTCAGATTACCTTCCGCCACCCCAACAGCGATTGCGCCTGGATGTTTTTTGCTGCCAAATAGCTCTCGGATACTGAGGGGAATATCCGTCAGATTTTGAGTGCTATAGACTGGTGCTGGTAGCGGTTTTAGGATAACAGGAATTTCCGGCGCGATCGCAAAAAGTAGCGTACTCGTACAAAGTAACACTCCTTTCCAGACTATTCCAAACCATTGGGCATACCAATTTTTCAAAGCCGTTAACTCCCACACCAATTATACAATAAACCGATCTTTCCTTTTTTACAGTATAATCACAGAGCTTTTTTCTCTCCTCATATATTTTATCAGTAGTTTCTCATACTTTGATGGTGAATAATAAAAAAAAGTTTCCGGATATTTGCGGTTATCATCAAGCTTCTGTAAAGAATATCATAAGATTATGATAACTCAGGTTGGCAGTTATAAGCTTAACCTTGTGAGATCCCCTCCCATCCCCTGAATCCTGGGAACTTTGAATCTACTTTCACCCTTTTTTGGCTAGGCTATGTTTTCAAAGTCTAAAAGTTGAACCAGGGATACTCTAGTGGGGCAAAAGCTCCTGCCCCAAACAATGGAGGCAAAAAGACACACCCTGGGGGGAGAGCAAAAGTTCTAGTATTTGTAACTAGCAACTTGAGTTAAGATCCAACAATTTCATTTCTGGTAGGTCATACTGTATATCATTTGGATTGAAATTATTCTCAATATGAAATAGGAAAGAGAAACGATCCAACTTCAATAGGCAACAACTTATAGCAGTTGACAGTTGATAGTTGACATTTGACAGTTATTTGATGAAGATCAAACCCCATAGTTCGCAAGAATTGAAGGCTCTATTCATCGCATCCTAACTGTCGCCCCTGATGTGGCGGTTGCTATATTAGCTTACACTAAGCAGTAAAATTTACCCAGATATCGGAGACAAGCGATGGAAATAAATTTGGATTCTACACAACAAGATATTAACATCTGTTCCCAGATCAAATGTCCATTTTTCAAATCAGATGTTTCCTCTAGTCGCTGTACCAGATATTGTCATACTCGTTATTGCCATCTTACTCTAGTTTTTGCCTTCAAAGCTGATGGTTATTCCTTATTTACCGCCAATGAGAGTGAATTGCGCCATATCCAACAAGTTAACAATAATTGGATTAGCCAAAACACTAATATTTCTCTCAAATTTGATGTAAACAAAAAAATAAAGAGCCAGAAACTTTCACCTAAATCTCATGGCAATCTTCAAACAAATAAATCCCCTGTCATCCCTATCTATGTTACTGATTTTTGGGAATATATTGTTACTCATCCCTTTATTAATAGCGAACAAACATTACTTCCTCAAACATCTATTTTCAAGTCAATTCAGTTTGAAGAATATTAGGAATAGGATTAATCAGTTGTTTTTGCATAAAATATTCAGGCTTGAATCGTCAATATACTAATCATCCCCCCTGATACGCAGTTACCTTCAAACATAGTGGTTAAGAGAGACGCTCTGATGCTCCTGACGCAGAGAGTTTTAATTATACCAATTTTCTCAAATAGACATCTTCAGAAACTAGGTTTTCATCTAGACAGGGTAATGGTTTTAGATTGTTTTTTGGAGATATTTAATGGTGTGGGGTGCTTTCGCGCAGGGCACTCTACAGATAGATGCTATCCACCGGATTGAGATTCCTGATACACTAGAATAAAAGTATTGTTTCAGGTAGCCACTAAGGAGGCAAAGACATGGAAGAAACTATTAAAATTCGCTCAATTCCTAAAAGTGATTGGCAGGGCACTCTCCAGGGTTTTCAATCTAGTGAAATTAAGCAGGTATTGGAGATATATAGTGCTGAAGGGACAGTAATTGGTAGTATTTGTCAATCTGTACGCGGAAAATACTACATTAATGGTGAGCCGGAATCTAGCTATGCTTCTCTGGAGTCAGCGACTGGGGCAATGCTGAAAAATCAGTAGCTATAGCACTTGACAATGGACAGTTGACAATGGACAGTTGACAATTTTTAACTATCAACT
>DOIX01000031.1:4099-14702 GCA_003511885.1 Cyanobacteria bacterium UBA11153 | reverse complement strand
CCATGTTTTTCTACCACAATTTGGTAACTAATTGACAATCCCAAACCCGTACCAGCACCTACAGGTTTGGTAGTAAAAAATGGATCGAAAAGTTGTTGCTTTACTTGCTCCGTCATCCCTAATCCATTATCAGCTATTCTAATCGCAACTTCTTCATCATTAACTAGAGCAGTTTTGATCCAAATCTTACCACTATTTGCTTTGATTTCTGCTTTAGCTTCCTCCCGTGATAGCTGTGTTTCCCACCATTGAATTTGTTCTTCAATCGCATCAATTGCATTAACAATTAAATTCATAAATACTTGGTTTAGCTGTCCCGCGTAACACTGAACTTGGGGTAAGTCTTCATACTCTCTAATTACTTGAATTTCCGGACGATCCCCTTTAGCTTTCAGTCGATTTTGCAGAATCATTAAGGTACTCTCAATACCCTCCCTAATATCTACCGCTTTCATCTCCGCTTCCGAGACACGGGAAAAATTACGGAGCGAGCCGACAATTTCACAAATTCGTTGGGCACCGACTAACATAGAATTGAGTAATTTACGCAAGTCTTCAACCAGAAAATCTATCTCAATTTCTTCGATTTTCTCAGCAATTTCTTCTGGAGGATTGGGATATTCTTTTTGATATAATTCAATTAAACTCAGGAGATTTTCTGTATAGTCTTTGGCATGGACTACATTGCCATAGATAAAACTGATGGGGTTGTTAATTTCATGGGCAACTCCAGCTACTAACTGTCCCAAACTAGACATTTTTTCACTCTGTAAGAGTTGGGCATGAGTTTTCTGTAGTTTTTCTAGGGCTTCTTCAAGTTTTTGCGCTTGAGTTAAAGCTTTTTCTTCTGCTGTACGGCTTTGGTTATAGAGTTGAGCTTGTTGCAGTGCGATCGCAACTTGATCGGCAATGCCACAAATTAATTCTACCTCTGAATCTTGCCAATAGTGGGGCAGATTGTTAGCAAGGGTGATACAACCCCAAACAGCAGCACCAAACTGTAAAGGTACAAGTAACCAAGAGCCTGGTACTATTTGATCTACAGCTTTGTTAAGCTTATCTTTTTCTTCGTTTCTATCATTAATTCTGACTATTTTTCCTTTCTTCAGTTGTTCTGCAATAGGATTTTGGTCGTCAGAAATTTCTGTCAATCCATCCATAGCAATATCTAGTTGTTTCTGAGATCTTGCTAAGATTAACCAGATATTTTCTTCTGGCAGATATTGGATGATTTGAGCGAGTTCCACTTCCAGAACTTCAACAATTTCTTTGACAGTAGTCAAGAAAATTGTGTTCAAGTCTAGAGAAGCACGAATTGCTTGAGTAACCCGATTGATTGCTTGTTCTCGCAAAAATAAAGATTGCGTCTGCTCGTAAAGTTGACTTTGCTGAATTGCGATCGCTACCTGAGATGCTAATTGCTGAAGTAAGTCAATTTCAAAAGGCTGCCATTGTCTGGGTTGGCGGCAATGATGGGCAACCAAAAGCCCCCACAACTCTTCGCCATTCAGGAGGGGTACAACTAAATTAGCCCTCACCTGAAAGTTCGCTAATAAATCGATATGACACTGACTCAAATTAGCATTGTAGATATCCTCAACAGATTGAATTCTTCCTTGTTTATAAGGAGATACATAGACTTCTTGAAAACACCGATCGTAAATTTTACTCCCCAAAATAGGACGGCAATTACTATCGGATGACTCAACAACTACATCCCCGCTCCAATCTGGCAAGAAACGGAAAATAATTACCCTATCCGTTTGGAGAATTTGCCTAACTTCTGCAACTGTAGCTTGAAGAATTTCTCTGAAGTTAAGGGATTGACGAATTCTTCTGGTAATTGCACCGAGCAGTTGTTCCCGCTGAAACTGCTGTCGCAGGGCAATTTCTGCTTGCTGTCGCTGTGCTATTTCCGTTTGTGCTTGTTGATAAAGTTCAGATTGCTGAATTGCGATTGCGGTATGAGTGGACAAGGCTTTGAGTAAATTAACTTCCCAGGTTTGCCACTGTCTGGGTTTGCTACACTGTTGCGCTACTAACAATCCCCATAATTTATCTTCTTGGACAATCGGTACGACTAAGTTAGCTCTGACTTGAAAATCTTCTAATAAATTAATATGACATTCCGTTAACCCGGCTGTGTAGATATCCTCAATTGATTGAACTCTTCCTTGTTGGTAGAGTTGGACATAGATTTCCGCAAAATAGCGATCGTTGATGACTGTGCCGGAAATCGGTTTCCACCCTGATTCCACTGATTCGACAACGACAACCCCACTACCATCCTCGTGCATTCGGAACACAATCACGCGATCGCAAGCGATAATTTGTCTTACTTCGGCAACTGTGGTATTGAGGATTTGGTCTATATCCAAGGATTGGTGAATCCGTTTTGCGATTGCGCCGACTAATCTTTCTTTAATAAATTGTTGCTGTAGTGCCTCTTCAGAAAGTTTTCTTCCTGTAATATCTTCAAAGATATAAAGACGACCAAAATAACCATTAGACTCATCTCGAATTTGAGCTGAAAAACGTCTAATTGTCCGCCCATTGACAAAAGGAATCTCATCCTCAACGATCGCTTTATTTTCTCTCCTTTGTCTGGGTGTATGGGAGGCGACAAATTCCGGATCATCAGCTAGCAAAGGCAAGCCAGATGCAATAATGTCTTTATTTTTGAGTTTCCCCTCCTCCATTTGCTTTTCCAGGTGTTCGATACCCCAAATTTCGCAAAAGCAGTGATTGAAATAGAGAATCCTATCTGTGCGATCGTCTACCACATAAAATCCTAATGGTGAACTTCCTGTCATCGCTTCCAGCAATGCTTCTTTCCATCGCAATTCCTGCTCCGCTAATTTTCTTTGACTAATATCTTTAATTACTGCCACCAAATGTTGGGGATTTTTACTTTTATCTCTTCCGACAAATATAGTTTTATTTACCCAAATAAGCGTTCCATCTTTACGGATATAGCGATTATCTATCGAGTAATTTTCCAGCTTGCCAGTTAGCAGGGATGCCAAGAATTCGAGCTTAATAGGCAGATCTTCAGAGTAGGTGATATCCTGAAATGTGCGGCTGAGTAATTCCTCCCGATCGTAGCCCACCAGCTTACAAAAGGTTTGATTAACCCGTAAAAACCTACCTTGTAAATCGCAATGGACCATACCAATCGCGGCGCGATCAAAATTTACACGCCAGCATTCTTCACAATCTGCCAGTGCTGCTGACTGCTCCTTTGTCGCCGTAATGTCTTCACAGACTAGGCTAACCATCGGATTTAATTCAGTTCCCGGTACTCCTCGCGCGATCGCTTTTACCCAGAGAATGCGCGAGTCTTTCCGCACCAGGCGAGCTTCCCATTGACTTAGCCCACTAGACTCTTGAGGCAATTGAATTAATTGCTCTTGACAAATTCCCCGATCCTCCCCATAAAATACTTCAATAATTGACTTTTGGCTTAATTCAGCGGAATCGTACCCTAAATAATCTGCACCAAAATCGCTAACGGAGAGAATCATACCCTTGGCATTGAGAGTAAAATAAATACAAGGAATACTCTCATATAAAATGCGCAGCGATTCTAATTCTGCTGTTTTTTTTTCTTCAATTGAAGACTCTTTAACCTGATAGTGGTTAAGTTTGGATATAAACCGATGAGTCTTTTTTAGTGCCACTTTTTTTCTCAGGTAACTCATGCCAATTTCCCGAATTGATTTGAGGTCAGACGAGTTATAGCTGGTAAAAGTATAGTCATCTATTGCATGACATGGGAGGCACCAAGCCCCTCCCCCTTCGCTTTTACTTTGAGCGGATTAACCACGGGCTGAACTACGCAGCTCTCTATCCCATTGCTTAACGCTTTTGGGAGTGCTTTTCTCATGATATTGTAAGATCCATTAACATCAGCATTAATTAACAAACCCTCGGCGGTTTTATACAAACCTCTATGGATGCGTTTTCCAGTAAATTCTACGCTGTCACCATCACTATCGCCGTAAACTGGAATCGGATCTAAATTAAGAAAGTTGGAAACCGAAGTATAGGATTCTTCCTGTATTATCACTTTAATCCCAACTAAAAGAGCTTTGTATTCCAACATCTGAATTAATCGAGCGTGGGGAATGCTGACAAAGTTCTGATTGTTCTGTTTACCTAAGTTAATGGAGTTTTTCCACTGGGGATTTTTCCCAATTACTAATATCCCAATCTCTAGCTCTCTCAAAATATCGATAATCAGCCTGCTGGTATGATGTAAGTAGTTGTCTACTTTTTGATTGCGGCAGCGAGTCAGGCGCTGAATTATTGATGAGGTTTTGAGATTGCCTTTCAATTGAGATTGTAATTGAGATTTGCGTTTGTTGTAGAACTGATTGATGGATTTGAGAGGTCGCCCGTTAATCAGTAAAGGAATAAATCCCGGTTGATTTGATGTTAGCGCCACTAAGTTATTCAGTCCGAGATCGATACTGGCTACTGATGTAAAGTTCTCTTGGTTGATGGTGGACTCCGGTTCATTGTAAATTACCTCGATGATATAACAATCGCATTTTTGCACTACTCTTACTTGACAAATTTTATCGGGATTGACAGTCGTTTTTATCGAAATCTCAGTTCCGGAAAGTTTGATTATTCCTTTTTTTAATTGTCGGCTGCTAATTGCTTGGAGAGTGTATACGAGGAGATTTCGCCCCTTAACTTTATCTTTGTACTTCGGTAACTTGGGGCGGGCGGTAAATTTGGTCGGCTCGTTGTTGTAAGCTTTGATAACCTCGAAAAAACTTTGCCAATTCTTGTCTAATATCATCAAGATTTGTTGGCTGACTTTGGCAGGTAGTGCCTGATATGCCGGATGGGATTTCATCAAAGAAGCCATTTTATTGTAAGTGAGATATCCCCAGCCGTAAAGGAAGTTTTGGCGAATGATATAGTTAGCTGCGTTGTAGAGATTTTTGGATTGCCATGCTAAGTTATCGAGTTCGTCAAAACGAGCGTCATCAGATTTAATAATATGTCTTTCGGCTAGCTGCATGAGCGACTTCCTTCATCGTCAATAAAGGCCGCCCTGAAAATGATTGTGCTTGCGTGCGAATCCTGCTGCTGAGTCATGATATACTATTCCTGACTATCTTTGACTATAAACTTAATGAAGTTTTACAATACTATCTCTTGTTATAGGCCAGTCAATTCTCCTGCCCCGATCCCTAATACCCTGTCTCTAGTCCCTAGCCCCTTTTTCCGCGATTTCGATCCTAACCAACAAATAAATTTTTTTGGGAAAAAAATTAAATTAATTATTGTTAAACTTATTTTAATACTAAGTTGCGGCTTATAGTCAGCCTACCACTACCAACCGACTGCCATAAATTTTGGCAATTATACTCTAAATTTAGATAACCTCATTCCAATTTAGTATAAAATTCCACTTCTTGTCAGCGAATAGTTAAATAACTTGACAATTGTTGCAAAACTTAAAGGGAAGTAGGGAGAGGGGAATAGGAGGGAAGAAAAGAATGTTCTCCCCACCCAGGCATCCGCCGTACCGAGCCCCATCAAAGCCGCACCTGTGACAAATAACTACGGGGATCGAAACTGCGACTAGCGCGAATTTTTTGATAATACTCCCGTTCAGTTGCCGTAATATCTTTAGGCGTAGCAATGACAATCCTCACTAATAAGTCACTTCGTCCCCCCTTGGGATGAGGCCAACCTTTTTCACGCAACCGCAGGGATTGACCGGAACGAATGCCTGCTGGAACGTTTACACTTACCTTACCATCTGGAGTAGGGACATCAATTGTTGCCCCTAATACCGCTTCATCCGGCATGACTGGCACTTCACAGAGGAGATTATCGCCATCAAATTGGAAGAAAGAATGGGCTTTGAGTTCAACACTCAAATATAAATCCCCCCGTTGTTGATTTTGGGGATTAAGTTTACCTTTACCACGGACCCGAATCCGACTACCCTGTTTAGCACCAGGAGGAATCCGCACCTCAATTGCTTCATTGCCCAGATTCAGACGTTTTTGCACGCCATGGAAAGCCTCATACCAGGTTAACGGAATAGAGGCTTCGCGATCGCTACTTCCGGTGCTAGTGGCGCGATCGCTAGCTGCATATTCGCTAAAATTACTAAACCCACCACCATTAAAACCACTGGCAAAATCATTAAAACCGCCGGGACGACCAGTATTAGTACGATAGGTGTAACTGCGACGACTGCCCGCAGTATTGCCTGTGGCAGCAGTATTAAAACGTCCCAGCAACTCATTAATGAAATCGTCAAAACTGCTATACTGCCCAAAATCAAAATTGTTAAAATCTACACCAGCCGCACCACCACCAGGCCATCCTTGTCCAGCTTGCTTCCAGTATTGACCGAATTGATCGTATTTTTGGCGTTTTTCGGGATCGGATAACACCTCATAAGCTTCATTGACTTCTTTAAAGCTAGCCTCTGCCTGCTTATTACCGGGATTCATGTCCGGATGGTATTTCCGGGCTAAACGCCGAAAGCTTTTTTTAATTTCATCTGGACTGGCAGTTTTACTGACTCCCAGGATAGCGTAATAGTCTTTAAAGTCGGTCGCAGCCATGAAGGGTTTCTCCTCTACGGTGGGGATTTAGGATCGGATTGGGCTTATTCTATCTCTACCTTCTAGAGTAACAAACCCTGCCTGCTGGTTGGGTTCGGTTCTTCCACAGTCCCTAGTCCTTAGTCCTTTGTCCTTAGTCTTTTGTTTAAAAGCAACAACCAATAACCAATGACCAACAACCAATGACCAATGACCAACAACCAATGACCAACAACCAATAACCAATAACTAAATCACTGTACCATCCGGAATCACTGCATTTTTCAGGACAACAACAATACCGCTACGGATGAAAAATCCCTGTTGTTCTCGTTCCGCTTCCTCCACGCGATCCTTATTGATAATTTGTACATTGCGACCAATGCGAGTATTTTTATCAATGATGGCGCGACGAATCGTAGTATTAGCACCAATACCCAAAGGAATGCGATCGCTACTGCCATTGGCTTGATCTTCAGCAAATGGCTCGTACAGGTCAGACCCCATGATCAGACTATCCTCAATAATACAACCAGGATCAATCCGCGCGCGCACTCCCAATACAGAGTGATGAATGCGGCAATCTTTCAAAATACAGCCTTCACTAATAATCGAACTAGTCACATGGCTATCTGAAAATTTAGTTGCTGGCAAATAACGGGCACGAGTATAAATTGGTGCATTTTCATCGTAGAAACTAAAAGGTGGCTTTGGTTGCTGAGTCAGAGCCAAATTCGCATCATAAAATGCTTCAATGGTTCCAATATCTTCCCAGTAGTCATCAAACAAGAAAGCTTGCACATTATAATCCTTGGCAGCACCAGGGATAATTTCTTTCCCGAAGTCTGTCTGGGCTGGATTAGCTTGCAACAGGGTTTTCAAAACTTCCTTTTTAAAGACATAAATACCCATTGAAGCAATATAAGGCTTTACCTTTGCCTGTTCAGGTGTCAATCCCAAGGTAGTAGTATCCACCTGCATTTGTTTGAGGGCATCACCTTTCGGTTTTTCGCTGAAATCAACCACACGCCCATAATCGTCAATTTTCATCAAGCCAAAACTTGATGCGTGTTTCTCATTCATCGGTACAACCGACAAGGTGATATCAGCATTGGTTTCCCGATGCCGAGCCACAAACTGACGGTAATCCATCCGGTAGAGATGATCTCCTGATAAAATCAAATATTCATCAAAATCCCACTCCTGCAACAGCCACAAATATTGGCGCACAGCATCAGCAGTACCTTGAAACCAGCTAGGATTTTCTGCCGTCTGTTGAGCTGCCAGTACTTCCACAAACCCTTCTGTAAAGCTAGAAAAGTTATAGGCGCGGGCAATATGACGATTCAGAGATGCCGAATTAAATTGGGTAAGGACATAAATCTTGTAAATTTCCGAGTTAATGCAGTTACTAACTGGAATATCAATGAGGCGATATTTGCCAGCCAAAGGCACAGCAGGTTTCGCCCGCAGTTTGGTTAAGGGATACAGACGGGTGCCAGCGCCACCCCCAAGAATAACAGCCAAGACTCTTTTCACAAACAACCTCTCCGGGATCGGGTAGACTTTCCAGTTTAATTGCATCATATAATGCGATGGTTGTCTTGGCTTTGAGCAAAAACTCCCTGAGAAATTCTGTGACGGCGTGGAGTTGCTGTAGCAAAACTATTAGATCCAGTCGCAATCGAGAGACCAAATCCTGAAAAACTCGCGATCGCTGATGGAAGGGGGAGGGTTGGGGAGATCGCAAGGGTAGGCTTTTTACTTTCTGATGAGGATCGGACAAGGTGGACAGAAGTGACTTGGTGACAAGGGAGGAAAACCCTACCTTCCTTGGGTTCGGCTCTCAAAAATCGGCTCTCCAGTAGCTGCGGTGATAAGTAAAAATTATCAACGATCAAAAGTTTGCTGTGCAAGGCTTTCAGGATAACTTTTCTGAGGAAGCTGTCATTAATCCGGGGATTTTCACCGCAACTACCCGAGAGTCGTCTAATTTACATTCAACACTTCTGTTGCCCTTGCTATATTCCAGAAGCCCTCATCCGATTGCGATCGATTAAATCTTCTAACATAGCAGAAGAGACGCAACGGCGTTCCGAACAGTAAGTCATTAAATTAACCCCGCCAACGATCTTCACCGTACTAACGCGGACGCGAAAATTATCGGTGATAAACCAACACCGTTCTTGACCTTGATTGGACTCATATTCTGTTTCAATGGTCAAGACTCCATCCTCAGCAAAATGATATACCCCAATCACAGGAATTCCCTCTACATAACCTTTATTGCGCAAAAATTTGCCCAAACGAGGATTATGGGGATGAGGAATATCCACTAAAATTGCTTCATAGTTTGGATCGGGTTCTTTTTCACTTAAATTACCTTGCCACTGAAAACTAGCACCACCAGTGGCTAAATTAGGGTCTACCCCTTGTTCCTTACAGACTTCCAGCACTCTGCGGTCATCTGGATCCAAAACCTTGATAATTAAATTTGATTCCCCCGACTCATCCCCAGCGGAATCAAAGCGATGCACTGTGCGTTGAGAAAACCATACCCCCTCGCTTTTGCGAAAGAAATCCATCATTGTCATGGGCGGTGTCAGCAACATTTATCATTCAACCTCGGTTGTTAAGTTCATCAAAGTTAACATCTCGACTACTGGGTATTTTGAGCGGTTGATTACCCTATCCGCTATACTGAGTATATTCTGTAAACGCCCTTTGGACACATTAACTTCTGTCAGTTCAGCGAAAACTCGATCGGTAAGTTGAATCGATGAAGTGAGAATCCCGCAGGTTAACCGCAGGAGAATGTCAAGATTAATCTGGTTACTATAAATCACAATTATTGAGATGAATTCCTTAGTTGCTCGCCTTAACTATACTTCCGTATCTGGATCCGAGATCCAATCAGCCATCCTCAAGGGCGAAAGTCTGGAAAATGCCAATTTGGAGGGGATAAATTTGAGCGGAATGGATTTAGCGTCCGCCGATTTGGGCGGTGCAATCTTGATTGGAGCGAATTTAAGCCAAACCAATCTCAGGAAAGCTAATCTTAAAGGGGCTGACTTGCGGCGGGCTAATTTGCATGGGAGCAATCTCAGAGAATCTTCCTTAGAGGGGAGTTGTTTATGCAGGGCGGTTTTGACTGGCAGCGATCTCACTGAGGTTAACCTAGAGGGAGCAAAACTGAAACTATCCCTATACAATGCCCAAACTTTATGGCCTGAAGGTTTTGACTATCGAAATTCCGGTGCTATTGGCCCAAGGGCAAATTTACCAGGTGCTTATCTCAATACAGCCAATCTCAGGGGTGCTGATTTACAGGGGGCTAACCTGCGGGGTGCTTATTTGAGCGGGACTGATTTCACCGGGGCTAATTTGGAGGGTGCAGCCTTAAGTGGAGCAAATATGCAACGGGCTTTACTCACAGGGGCTTATTTACGAAATGCTCGGCTGGTGGGTGTGGAGTTAAAGTTTGCTGATTTGCGGGGGGCTGACTTGACAGGAGCGATTTTGGAACAAATCCATAATCTTGAGGGCGCGGATTTTAGCCAAGTTAAAGGGTTGAGCGATGGCGTGCGGGCTTCTCTGTGCAGCCGCCCGACTCAGGAGTTGGGAACCTGGAATCCCTTTACCCGCTCGAATACGGCGCAGAGTCTGGGTTGTTGATTGGGTTGACGTACTCAGTTTGTTAGCCCCTAGATAGGGTTTGCTGAAAAAGTCTTTTCCTGATGATGGGGTGTGGGTTTTTTGGTATGGGTTTTTTGGTGTGGCACAATTTTCGAGTTTCAGTAGACATCTCCAAAATGTAAACTATAGTATATATTGTGTTTCTTTATCGTAGAAAGGGTGAAGCATTCGGGGACAATATCTATGGTTTTCAGCGCTCATCACTCGCCCGAATGCTTCATCCCTACAGAGATAAAATATCTTAAGATTATTTGTTGGAGAAGTCCAGTGAAAAACTGTCTGAATTTTGAGGGGTGTAACTTTTATTCCTGGTACTTTTCCCAACT
>DOIX01000031.1:2398-3907 GCA_003511885.1 Cyanobacteria bacterium UBA11153 | reverse complement strand
CTTTTCCCAACTGAAGACAGCACTTAAAGCTAATTGTTGTCAAGGTTAATAACTTAGACAGCAAGCCCTAACTAAGCTGCGGTGCATCTAAATTGGATAGTAAATTTATCGAAAGGGGTGTGGGGTGTGGGGATATACAAATTAAATGCGTAGCCGCTTATCAACTGTCAATTATCAATTACTGTATATGCTGGGAACATTTCAACAAAGTCACATCCGGATTGAGGTAGCAGCATCACAAAAGACTATCCGCGAAAGTTTGCTACATTCAGATAAACTGAGTAAATGGTTATGGCATATTAAGTTATCTCCTGGATTACCAGAACAACTTCATGCAGGATTAACTTTTACGACTTCAATTGGATTTATCGGGATCCAACATCAAGTAGAAATACTTCAAGATAATTGCTTGCGTATACTATTAAGTCAAGGAATTGACGGGTATCACGAATGGTATTGGGGAGAGAATTGGCTACAGTCTCGTTTGGAAGGGATTTCTCTCTTGCCCCTCAATCTTGCTCAAACCCTAAGTCTGCTTCAACTCCGGCAATTTTTGGGGAATGGGGAGTAGGGAGGGGGAGTAGGGGAGCAGGGGAGTAGGGGAGCAGGGGAGAGGGGGAGAAAACAATTTATTCCTTGTCTTCCTTGTCTCTAACCTTTAACCTTTTTTGGTATGGGTAAACCATGAGTAGTGTGGAAGTTTTCTTGGACTTTGGCAGTAAGGCGGCGGGAAACTTGACGGACAATTTGATGTAAAACGCGATCGCCTGTGGTTTGGATTAAAGATTGTGGTAATTTTTGAATAAACTTGGGAAATCGAATCCCTACTTTGAGGTCAAGTACCCACTCAATGCGGGTGATGGTTTGTGGTAGTTGGGGTAGTGCTAGTTTTTGCTCGGTTAAGTATGCGCTCGTATTAACTGGGATTAACCATTGACTGGCTTGGAAGTCTACATCGTATCCGGAAGGGATGTATCCTGGAACAGGAATGGTTTGAATCCGATAGATCCCATCAGCTTCGGGTAATAATTCTAATCCTATTTTAGGTTCTACCTCGTAGCCAAACGATCCAAAACGACCGATAACTATAGCATAACTATTGGTGCTAATGGCTTCTGTCTTCATGGGGTGGGAACAGTCACAAAACCATTTTTGGTGGGTATGCAAATAGGCAGTAACTTGTTCCGGGTCACCATACATGTCCATTTTGCCATCAAAATGACCGTGGAACTGAGTTAAGTCACTGGTTGGGGAAGTGTCTTGAGTCACGAAACTGTCTATTTTTATCAAACTTGATGGGTTATCCAGGTTGTCTTGCTTTATTTGTCCATTTATAAGCATATTCGGAATATAGAGATTAGTGGTTAGTGGGTTAGTGGTTAGGGATTGGTGGGTTAGTGGTTAGGGATTAGTGGTTGGTAGCTCAAGGTTGGTGGTTAGTAAGCTGCTACGCATTTAATTTGTATATCCCCACACCCTACACCCTACACCCCACACCCCTTTCGATAA
>DOIX01000031.1:0-2165 GCA_003511885.1 Cyanobacteria bacterium UBA11153 | reverse complement strand
TTAGATGCGCCGCAGCTTAGTTAGTGGAATCAATATTGTCTTGTTATGGTTTACCCGTACCTCTTACCTCTTGCCTCTTACCCCCCTACTTCTTGAGTATTCCTCTTGTAGGTGTTTATTTTTACTCTAGGGAGTGGCAATTGATGGTAAAAATTTGTACAGTTATCGCAACATATATTTATAATCCATAGAGATTGATTACTGGCAGTTGACGGATGGTACAGGATATTGCTCATTTCTTTAGCATAACCTTAGCCAATTGACAGCGGACAGTTGAGATTGAATAGTCAAATTTGGCTTGCCACTGCTATTCGTCAAGTTTTCCCAAACTGTCAACTGCGATAGTAGGGTTTTTTGAAGAGGTAAATTATGAAAGCGTTTGTGGCTGGTGCAACGGGTGAGACGGGGCGACGAATTGTCAAAGAATTGGTTGGGCGCAATATTCCTGTCCGCGCTTTGGTGCGTAATATGGAAGCAGCACGGGATATTCTGCCTCCGGAGGCGGAATTAGTCGTGGGAGATGTGTTAAAAAAAGATAGCCTTAGTGCTGCGATCGCGGATTGTACTCTAGTACTATGTGCTACAGGTGCCCGTCCTAGTTTTGACCCTACTAGTCCTTATTTGGTAGACTTCGAGGGCACGAAAAATCTGGTGGATGTGGCGAAGGCTAAGGGAATTGAGCATTTTGTCTTAGTCTCGTCTTTATGTGTCTCGCAGTTTTTCCATCCCCTCAATCTATTTTGGCTGATTCTGGTGTGGAAGAAGCAAGCGGAGGAATATCTCCAAAAAAGTGGCTTAGTTTATACCATTGTTAGACCTGGGGGTCTGAAAAATGAGGATAACTCGGATAGTATTGTTATGTCTGGGGCAGATACTCTGTTTGAGGGTAGTATTCCTCGGACTAAGGTAGCACAAGTTTCTGTGGAAGCACTCTATCTGGCTGAGGCTCGGGATAAAATAGTGGAAGTCGTGGCTAAACCTGATGCTCCTAGTAGCACTTTCCAGGATTTATTTGCCAGTGTTAGTTAAATAGGGAATGGGGAATGGCTAATAGAAGACAGGCTAATTGCTAATTGCTAATAAAGCTTACACCTTCTCTGTTCCCCCTTTAATAGCTAATGGCTAATTGTTAATAAATAGACATCTCCAAAATATAAATTATGGCTTACCTATCGGGGCAGGGTGAAGGATATGGGATATCCAAATTTCTTATTTTTCTGTCAAATTGTCGCCCATATCCTTTGCCCCTACAAAATACTACAAATCAATACAATGTTTTCTGGAGATGTCTAATATTTACGTTCCCCACTCCTCACTCCCCACTCCCTCTTGCCTGATGAAGCGTATTATTACTTGGATCAACTTAATCATTATCATTACCGTAGTATTGGAAATAAATGCAGGATATCGACCAGATGGATGGAATTTTAACAATTCAAGGGGTCTTTTGGGAACCCAGCCTTTGGTGATGAGAGGCGGAGATCCTTATATTAGAGCTTTAATGCGGACAATTTCCGCTAGTGAGGCAAATGTTTCTCGTCCTTATTCTGTTTTATATGGCGGAGAGCATGTCTGGGATTTAAGCCGTCATCCTAATCGCTGTGTCAGGATTGTCAATGGCCCTAATGTTGGTAAGTGTACTACGGCGGCTGGAAGGTATCAGTTTATTAATACTACTTGGGCTGATAAGGCGAGACGCTATCACCCACGCCCTTGGGGTTTTTTGGCTTGGAAGGATTATAGTTTTGAACCTCAATATCAGGATGCAGTTGTGTATGCTTGGCTGGCTGATAAGCAATATTGGGGGATGGATATTTCTGGACAATTGCGGAAAGGCAATGTGAGGCGGGTATTGCAGCGTTTGTCTGGTACTTGGACTAGTTTGGGTTATGGGATTGAAACTAATTCTATGTCTAAGTCTTTACCTGGAATTTATCAGAAAATACTTCAGGAAGAATTGGGTGCAGTTGACAGTTGACAGTTGACAATTGACAGTTATAGTTGCTGCACGCTGGTGTGGTTACAGAAATAAATAGCATATCTGCTGCCCCAATCAGTCTCTCTCAAGAGGCAGGGCTGTTTCATTCCACCTTGAGAAATTGGCTCGCAGGGGGCAGGGGAGGAAGAAGATTTTTCTGCCCTAATTAGGGCTTGCTGAAAAAGTC
>DOIX01000030.1 GCA_003511885.1 Cyanobacteria bacterium UBA11153 | reverse complement strand
CTTTCCGGGACAGAGATTTCGATTAAAACAACTGTCAAGTCAGAGAAAATTTGTCAAGTAAGAGTAGTACCCAAATGCGATTGTTACATAATCGAGGTAATTTATAATGAACCGGAGTCCACCATCAACCAAGATAACTCATCAGCAGTAGCCAGTATCGATCTCGGACTGAATAACTTAGTGGCGCTAACATCAAATCAACCAGGATTTATTCCTGTACTGATTAACGGGCGACCGCTTAAATCAATAAATCAGTTCTACAACAAGCGCAAATCCCAATTACAATCTCAATTGAAAGGCAATCTCAAAACCTCATCCAGAATTCAGCGCCTCACTCGCTGCCGCCATCAAAAAGTAGATAACTACTTACATCATACCAGCAGGCTGATTATTGATATTTTGAGCCTGTCTCAGATTGGGACATTAGTAATTGGGAAAAATGTGCAGTGGAAAAACTCCATTAACTTAGGCAAACCGAACAATCAAAACTTTGTCAGCATTCCCCACACTCGCTTAATTCAGATGTTGGAATACAAAGCTAAATTAGTGGGGATTAAAGTGATAATACAGGAAGAATCTTATACTTCAGTTTCTAACTTTCTTAATTTAGATCCAATTCCAGTTTACGGCGATAGCGATGCTGAAAGCGTAGAATTTACTGGCAAACGCATCCAGAGAGGTTTGTACAAAACCGCAGATGGTTTGTTAATTAATGCTGATGTGAATGGGTCTTATAATATTATGAGAAAAGCACTCCCAAATGCGTTTAGCAATGGGATAGGGAGCTGCGTAGTTCAGCCCAGGCGGGTTAATCCGCTCAAAGTAAAAGCGAAGGGGGAGGGTTTCACGCCTCCCGTGTCTTGTCATAGATGACTATACTTTTACCAGCTATAATAACTGGTTGTCCCCAATCAGCAGGACAAGCACCTTTTCGCGTCACCCATAGATCCTCTCCTGTCAGTTTTCCATAAGTTTGGCTTTTTTCCCCATTTATTCGATCTTTCAAAGTGATGTTATGAGGCAAATCGTAAACTAGTGGGGCTTCAACATCTCCATAAACTTCCCGCAGGCGCAAACGGAGTAATTCTGCCAAGAGTAAGCGATTAACAAAGCCATAATTAGCAGCCGTGGCTTCCGCTTCCAAATAATCTCGCACTAAGTCAGGATTAACTTCGACAGAGAGAGGAAAAAGACGATAGTCTGGATAAGGATATCCTTGAGGCCAAGCTGCCAAACTGCGATCGCGCCACATACCACCAATGTATTTACCCACATTCCGGGAACCAGAGTGAATCGTCAAAGCAAGTTGCCCCTCCTTCACGCCCCAAAGATATGCCATCGCCCTATCTTCTACAGCTTCCACCACCTGAATTTCCACAAAATGATTACCGCCACCAATAGTTGCCAATCCCCCATCTCTCACCACCCCCTCAGCCGGAATTAATTCCTCTGGTGCCCATTTAATCGCACCATTGAGGGAGCCACCCAAATAAACTCGGTCAATTTCTCCTGACAATTGGTCAAAGTTAGACTTGACAAAACTACCCATAGGTGTATCGATCGTTTTATCTAACCAACCAGGAATCCCGTATTGAAATAGGGCGCGGCTAGTTTGAGCAGTCATCGTTACATCGCGAGTGCCGAAAAAATAATCACCCTTCATCAATTCCACAAAGCGATGCCTTTGGCGGGCTTCGCCATCGCGTTTTTGTAAGAATTGTTCTAAGGTTAAATCAACGACATGCGATCGCATCCCACAGTTTATATCGGAACCGACAGCCGCAGGAATAACCATTCCTTTGGTTTGTACCACGGAACCGATTGCTACGCCAGCATCACCGGGATGAAAATCTGGAGTAGCACAGCAATGGGTGACACAACCACCACCGGGATGGCGGATATTAGCGAGATTCGCCAATTGCTTAAAGGCTTTGGCTTCTACAGGGAAGCCTTCCGGAAGTAAAACAGTCGCTGCTAGTCCATTTGCATTTTGGAGGCGAAGACTATAAGTTTGATTTTGATAATTTACCTGTAATCCATGACGAGACAATGCTCGAAGGAGGCGCTGAAGATTTTTCGATTGCTGCATAAGTATCTTGTACGGGTTGAAGGGTAACCCGCATTAATTATTGGTAAGGAGGAGAAGACTGAAGTTCAGCAGCCGCAGTCGGATACTTTTATTGTAAAACCTAATTTAGTTTTTAGCCAGCAAGCCCAGTTGACAGTTTCATAGTATGGTAATCAAACCATTTATCCCGCCAGGGTATTTGACTCTATTGATGATTTTATTTATGTCTTAACCGATGTAGCAGTTGCTATAACTAATAAACCATTTTCTACAGGAGAGTTCAAGACTCAAAAATAATCCCATATCCCCCAATCAAGCGACCAATTTTAAAATGTAGATCCCGAAGTATGAACTATAGTAAACTGTCACATCTATTAAGAGAGAAATAGCCTAATGAATAGAGATTTTAATTCTATTTGTATCAACAGCTTAATTCTTAATAAATAACTATCAACTGTCAACTGTCAACTGTCAACTGTCAACTGTCAACTGTCAACTGTCAACTGTCAACTGTCAACTGTTAACAGCATCTACCCAGTCTCCTGCTTATTAATGCAAATCCAGAACTTTATCGACAAATACCGACAAGGCGAACGTGATTTTGCCCGAATTAATCTGAGCGGGGCAAACTTGAGTGGAGCCGATTTACGAAATATTAACCTCAGCGGTGCTAACTTAAGCGATGCCAATCTAAGTTGGGCATATTTAGACCGTGCTAATTTAGCTGATGCTTCCTTAGAGCGAGCTGATTTACATAATACTATTCTCAGCTATGTCAATTTCGATAGAGCGAATTTGATCAGAGCCAATCTTAGTAAAGCAGATTTACGTTTAGCAAGCCTAAAAGAAGCTAAATTAAACTGGGTAGATGCTGCAAGTGCCGATTTTTGCGAAGCTGATTTTTATAAAGCCCAATTAGATCGAATTAATTTAGCACAAGCCGATCTCAATAAAACTATTTTGATTGATGCTCAATTGATGGAGGCAAATCTCTGCGACGCTAGCTTAATTAGTGCCAATATAACAGACGCAAATTTAATCCAAGCACAGTTAGAAAGAGCTAATTTAAGTGGAGCTATTTTAGTTAGTGCGAATCTCACTGAAGCCAATCTTCAATCAGCCTATTTGCGAGGGGCAAATCTCAGAGATACTGATTTGTATAGAGCAATTTTAACAAACGCGGATCTGAGCGAAGCAAATTGCGATCGCGCCGATTTAAGTCGAGTGAATCTCACAGGAGCATATTGCATCGGCACTAATTTTTCCAGTGTAGACTTAATGAGAGCAGTCCTTCAGGATGTTTATTTATTGAGGAGCAACTTAACCAAAGCAAATCTCAGAGGAGCAGATTTACAGAGAGCAGATTTAAGTGGCAGTTACCTAGAAGATACCATTTTGAGCGAGGCAAACTTACGAGATGCCAGTTTTTTAGAAAGTCATCTGATTCGGACTAAACTCGATGGTGCAAACATCACAGGCAGTTGCATTCACAACTGGCATCTAGAAGAAGTAGAACTATCTAATGTCCATTGTAGTTATATTTTTACCGGATTTAACCGGAGCAGCAACACTCCTTGCGATCGCTATCCCGCTACTGGAGAATTACCATTAGGCAAACTTGGGGAAGAAAAAAACACCGACAAAGGAAATATTAAAGTAGAATTTATTGATTTACCCAACTGGGAAGCATTTGCTTTTACTCTAGCTCAAATCGAACAGGAATGTCCAGATATTAGGCTAAAAATTGAATCTTATCAAGCTAAAATAGGACAATATATTTTCCATTTGTCAGCTAACCCCAGAGCAAACGAGCAAAAATTAAGAAAGAGGATTTTGCAACTCTATCCCAAAATCTACCAGCGCGTTTTAGAAAATCGTCAAACTATTTTAGCCTCCCTAAAAATACTAGAACCTGGAGATACCAAAATAGACTCCATACTCCAAGGGCAAAAACCATCAGGCTCCAAAAAAATAGTCCTGGATGCTCAAGAACAAGTCTATCAAAAGACTATTTATCAAATTCAAAGAATCATCATGTCCCAACCACCAGATAGATTCGTGACTAGCGTCCATCGATTATTAAAATTTTTAAAGCAACAAAATATTTCAACCGAAGAAATTCAGCAAAATATCATTTGCCAGGTTATTCTGAAGCGAGCTGCAAAAGAAGAAGCCTTTAAAAAGCAACTAATGGAATGGGAAGACACCGCCAGTCGAACCGCTCGTGCTTCCAAGGTAGGGCAATCAATGAGATCTGCGATCGCACTAATTTTATCAGACAATTCAGAATTGAGACTTCACAAATACAAATAAAAGTATTATTACGGTTTGATTACCATCAAATAATTGTCAACTAGACCGAATTGA
>DOIX01000029.1 GCA_003511885.1 Cyanobacteria bacterium UBA11153 | reverse complement strand
AAGGACTTTTTCAGCAAACCCTACTTAAAGCAGCTAAAACTGTATCGTGAATGGCACCGCTACTCACAACTACACCTTGATTATCAACTAGTTTGGAACTGAGAGAAAAATTTAATGGTTTGCCGTGCATATCTGTCACGCGCCCACCTGCTTCTTCAACCACAATTGTACCAGCGGCATGATCCCAAATCTTTTCTCGATAGTTAGGAGTTTTGGGCGAAGGTAAACGGAGGTAAAGTGCGGCACGCCCTGAAGCTACAGCACCATATTTCGCTTGAGAATCCATCCGCAATGAAGAAGCTGTAATCCCAACAGCTTTTGCGATCGCATCTTGCCTTGCATGATCTCCATGTCCTGATTCTACACTCTCAACAAAGCGCATATTTGCCACATCATCTGCTGCAGTAACGCGAATGGGTTGGGCTTCCCCTCCATACAAAGGCATCATAGTTGCCCCTTCACCTCGCACTGCCACAAACAATACACCTTTTTCCCCATCCGGTCGATCTAAATCCACAGGTAAGGCAGGACAAGCTAATACTCCCAATTTCACTTCACCCAATTCTACCAAAGCCAAAGCCACAGCGTATTGATCTTGACGTAGAAACCCTTTTGTGCCATCAATCGGATCTAAAGTCCAATAACGCGCCCCAATCTGATTATTACCGCGATCGATCCAGTTTAAGACATCATCAGAAGTGGCCTCGCCCACCACAGCTTTCACATAGTCAGTGACTTGAGCGAGTTGGTGTGCCATTCCTGGTTCCCGCAAAGCGGCGGCGGCTTCTTCCCCCACCACCAAATCCTGGGGAAAGGCAGCCGCAATAGCGCGACAGATAACCGCCTGAGAGCCAAAATCAGCGACAGTTACCGGACTTTTATCGCTTTTTTCGATAGATTCGGGAACTTTTTCGGTGCGAACTTTTTCACATAATTTCGCGGCTGCTAGTACTGCCTCAATTGCCACCTGCTTTTCTGGTTCGTAAGACATGCTTAATTAGGTTCTCCTTAGATTAATTGCTACTAGACTATCCTTACAGGCATTTTTCCGATCTATCGGCAACAAATCGCAGAATATATCGATCTGCTTCCGTCAGTACGACAAGTGATGAATTTGCCCAGATTGAGATTGAATCTATTTATTCTCTAACTTAGGAGATTTTCAGGAAAGGTTTAAAGACATTTACCAATTCAGCATTACTGGCAACCAGAGTCGGAAACTGTCGCTGGCTGTAATCTTCTCCCGCTTTGAGGGGGAAAATTGGTTCTGATTCCAGGGGAACCCAAGCACCACCTGCGGCTTGGACAATTACCCAAGCCCCAGCAATATCCCAAATTTTCGGTGTTGCTTCCACACCGCCGAGAACAGCACCCGTCGCTACTGTAATAAAATTATAACTGGCAACACCCAACATCCGAATTTTACAGGGGAAAGGTTGTTGTAAAAATGATGCGCTCCGAGAACAAAGATTAAAAAAGTGATTGCTAGTGAGTTCATCAGGACTACTATGAATCGGAAATTGATTCATAAATGCCCCCACTTCCAAATCATTTAATCCCGATTCTCCACACCAAAAGCCATGAAAAGATTGCCCAATTGGTGGAAAATGAACATAACCAAAAACTGGCATTCCTTGATAGAGTAAACCCAGAGAAACGCCCCAAATGGGAATGCCCCGGGTAAAATTAGTTGTACCATCCAAAGGATCGATAACCCAACACCATTCCCCATCCGGAAACTTGTGTTCCCCTTCTTCACTCAAGACACCATGAGTGGGAAAATGAGTTGCGATCGCATCCCGAATCGCCTCGTCTGCCCAACGATCCGCTTGTGTCACCAAGCTACCATCATCTTTTTGGGATGCTTGTACCTGGCGGAAATCCGGGAGGAGGCGAGTACCGACGTGGTTAGCTGTTTCCCTAGCAAAATCGACAACCTCTGCCCAAAACTTATCCATTATATTTTACTCTTAAGTTGATTGTCTCTTACCCCAGTATGAACTGAAAAGTCTTTCCATAGAGCTTCGTCTTGATTTTATCCTTTGTAAAGTTATTCAACTGAACATCAGGCAAGTATCCTGGATCGTGATAAACATGATTAACAATCTAATGCGAGATCTTGCTCCATTCTCTCTCGGCAAAATTGTAGTGCTTTAGCGTAGCTTAACGCAGCTTACGCGAACTGCTTGCAGCAGCGCTTCGCTATCGCAATTGCTTCTAGTGCAAGTCTCAGATTCAATACACTCCATCACTCAGAAAAGAAGAAAGCCCCGGAATATGGCTAAAACTGTTGCTGATATCATGAGCCGTAACCCCATTGTGGTTAACCCTCAAACGCCCATCAAAGAGGCGATGAAAATCCTTGCCGAACGTAGAATTAGTGGATTACCAGTGGTGGATGAAGCTGGTAAATTAGTGGGCGTTATTTCTGAAACCGACTTGCTGTGGCAAGAAACGGGTGTTGAGCCCCCAGTCTATATTGTATTTCTCGATAGTGTCATTTATCTGGAAAACCCTGCCCGTTACGATCAAGAGCTTCATAAGGCTTTGGGGCAAACTGTTGGGGAGGTGATGACTAGTCATCCTATTGGCATCAAACCAGATCAACCTTTGCGGAAGGCTGCCAAGTTGATGCAGGAAAAGTCAATTCGTCGTCTCACGGTAATTGATGATGAAGGCAAGGTGATGGGGATCCTCACCCCCGCAGATATTGTTCGAGCAATGGTGGCTGAATTAGAGGATAGTTAATAGTTAATGCCTAATGATCGATGACCAGTTAGTCCTTAGTCCTTAGTCCTTTGTTTAAAACCAACAACCAATAGACATCTCCAAAAAACAATCTCAAACCCTTATCCCGCCTAGGAAAAAACCTAATTTCTGGAGATGTCTAATGACCAATAACTAATGACTAATGATCAATGACCAATGTCTAATGACTAATGACCAATGACCAATAACCAATAACCAATGACAATTAGTAGTGAATCTGTCCAAAAACTATTGAAGTCTGATAAGTTTAACGATCGCATTACTGGTATCAATCAACTCCGTCAGCTAGAAGTATCAGTGGCATTCGAGCTAATTCAACCTGTACTAACCGATGGTAATGCTCGCGTCAGGTATGCGGCAATCAGCCAACTCGATACGCTGGGACATCAGGACTTATCAGCCACATTAGCAATTTTACGCGATCGCCTCTTTAATGACTCAGAGCCAGATGTCCAAGCAGCGGCGGCTGATGTCTTGGGTGCATTGAAACTGACAGAAGCATTTGAGGATTTGCAGCAGCTTTATCACCAAACTCCTGAATGGTTAGTTCAATTTAGTATTATTGCTACATTGGGAGAGCTTGGCGATGCCCGGGCATTTCCACTTCTAGAAGAAGCCATCGCTTCCTCAATTGAATTGGTGCAAACCGCCGCCATTAGCTCTTTGGGAGAATTGGGAGATCCCCGCGCGATCGCAATTTTAATTCCTTTTGCCACTAATCCTGACTGGCAAATTCGCTACCGCTTAGTACAAGCACTAGCTAGACTAGGAGGCACTGAAGCGCGATCTACTTTAGAGACTTTAGCAAACGATCCTGTCGAGCAAGTAGCCAGCGAAGCGAAACATTGTTTGGCAGTAAGTTACGACAACCAGTAGGTGTTTTTTGAGATAGTTCAAAATTAATGGCTGTATTCCTTATTCTGCAAGGGTTTGCAGCCATTACATAGGATTGGCTGAATAATTAGGGTTTGCTGTATAAAAAAATTGATATCAAATAAAATAACTTTCAGCAACTCAAAAAAAACTACAAAAACCCTTCTATTTCAATCGCTTCAATCAATTGTAAAGCACGAGGATCGCCAAGTTTTAAAAGTGCCGCCTTAGCATCTTCGCGCACTCCCATATCCTCATCTTCAGCAAAAGCTTCAATCAAACCATCAACAGCACCAGCATAAATTGCATTAGAAGGCATTTCCCGACATAATTGTCCCAAAGACCAAGCACAATTACTCCGGACTGCCGGAATCGAATCTTGCTTTAGAGCAATAATCAAAGGAGGAATTGATGCGACCATATCTTGATACTCCAACATCCCCATTTGTGCCAAAGAACTAGCAGCCCACAAACGTACTGCCGAGATATCAGTTTTCAGGGCATCAATCAAAGATGGCAGGGCACGGCGATCGCGACAATTGCCCAATGCCCAAACCACCCCTTTCCGCACATAACCATTCCAATCCCAGTTAAGCTGATTAATCAACGGTTCCACTGCAGTGGGACTCGGATTTCGTCCCAGGGCATAAGCAGTACTCACCCGTAGCAAAGGACAAGGATCTGTTAAAAAATTAATCAGAAAAGGAATAGCCCGCTCATCCTGAAGTTCGCAAAATGCCCTCGTTGCCACAATCTGCTGCGATTTTTCAGGAGCGGTTAACAGGGCTAGCATTTCATCTGGATCGGGCTTTTGGGCTTCTGAGTCCCCATCAAGTGACTCTAAAGCATCCAGAGGGCTTTCTAGCTCTTCCTCTATATCAATTACACTGAGATCGTCGTTATCATACATATTAGATAAGTTATCACAGATCGCTAAATTCCACCAGTCCAAGTCAAAGTCAAAAACGATGGCTAATTCTCTGCGCCCCATTTCCTGCTCCCTTACAGGGACTTAACCATTAAAAATGAATGAGTTTGATAACCTAAAGTATGATATAGATTGAGAGCTGGTTGGTTGAAGTGAAAGACTTGCAAGCCGATTTGACGATCTCCTCTTGCCCTTGCCCAGTTTTCGGCATGACGCATTAAGGCCGTACCAATCCCTTGCCGTCGATAGTCTGGCATCACATAGAGTAAAAAAATATGGGAGTAGCGATCGCCTTTGATTTGATCTATAGCATTTCCCAGCCACAGACATGCTACAGGGGCAATACTTGGGGAGCTAACGGAGTCAACCCACCACAGGGGTGTATCTGTAGATAAATATTGATCGACAGTTTTTGCCAAATGGGAAAAATCTGCTTGATGTGGGAAAAATTCGCGGTAACTCAGCCGAAGGAATTTCAATAAGGTTGCTTGTTGTACCCGCGATCCTGCCCGTAATTGGTAACCTGGTAACATTAAGCGATCGCACACTAATCGTAGCCAAACTTTAATTTAGGCCAGCATTAAAGGAATTGGGAGTCTGGAGGCTAGCTGGCGTTACCTCTTCGATGGGTGCTGGTACTGCCATATCGCTGGGCAAAAAGATCCGGGCGCTGACAGCAACTAAGGATACCAAAAAGATTAGGAGGATAATCACGGGGCTAACATACTCGCGAAAGAAAGCCATATTTCTTAGAATTTACTTTACTTGAGGAATTCTCTATCGTCTATTCTATAACGGATATAGCTTATTTAATCCTGTCCATCTGTCAAAAGTCAAAAACAGGAAAGGAGAAACAGGTAACGGGGAAGGATGAACAGGGTAGATTGTCCAGTTCAAAACCCATTCCTCAAAACTTTTACCCCCAGTCCCTAGTCCCTAGTACCTAGCCCCTAGCCCCTGGTTCCTAACTCCACGATCGAACTTCATGCAAAATTTACTTAAAATAGCTGACGAGAGAAGATATTTTGGTTAAGATTTAGGGTATAAAATTAATGAGATAGGAAAGGCACGGGCATGGAAAGCTTAAAAAAGGCGATCGCAAATTTTGGCGATAGTCTAAAGTAACCCAGGCTACAAGTTTTACGACCAAGTTACCTACCCCAAGATTTAAAATATGACCATTGATTTTACAGTGGCAATTCCTACATACAATGGGGAAACCCGCTTACCAGAGGTGTTAAACCAGCTCAGAAACCAAGTGGGTGCAGACTCAATCGAGTGGGAAGTTATTGTCATTGACAATAATAGTACAGACCAGACGGCTAAAGTCGTAAGAAAATATCAAGCAGAGTGGCCCGATCGATGTCCCTTAAGATATTACTTTGAACCAGAACAAGGTGCAGGATTTGCCAGAAAACGTGCTGTTGATAAATCTCAAGGGAAGTTAATTGGATTCTTGGATGATGATAATATCCCATCAGCCAACTGGGTAGCCACTGCTTATACCTTCGGTGAGAAATATCCACAGGTAGGTGCATTCGGAGGTCAAATTCACGGAGATTTTGAAGTCCCCCCACCGCTAGAGTTATCGCCACTATTACCATTTTTAGCGATCGTTGAGCGGGGATTGGAGCCATTCCGATATGAACCCCACAGAAAATTACTCCCTCCCGGTGCAGGCATAGTAATACGGAAGAAAGCTTATTTAAGCAGTGTTCCCCGTCAGACAATTTTGACAGGAAGAATCGAGGGGAATACACTCACTGGTGAAGATTTAGAAATGCTTTGTTATATTCAGCAAGCCGGATGGGAAATTTGGTATAATCCAGAGATGGAGATCGATCATAAAATTCCTCATTGGCGCTTGCAGCGTGACTATTTAATTCCCTTTACCAGAGGAATTGGATTAAGCCGCTTCGTGACGCGAATGTTAAGCCTAAAACCTTGGCAAAGACCATTGGTTTATTTAGCATATACCATTAATGATGTGAAAAAATTGATCGTTCACATTATTAAATATCGGGGGAAGATCAAGTCCAATTTATTAGCAGAATGTTATACCGAGTTGTTTTTGAGTAGTTTGCTCAGTCCCTTCTACTTGTGGAGGAATGGATATTTTGATCTTCGAGAAGAAGAAATAAAATTAAATTGCGCTTTGTTACAGAATTCTGAAAAATGTCTCTAGACTTTACAGTAGCAATTCCCACTTATAATGGAGCCAGCCGTTTGCCAAAAGTGTTAGATAAATTGCTAGCACAAGTTAACTCAGAACAAATTACATGGGAAGTCATTGTTGTTGATAACAACAGTACCGATGAAACCGCTCAAGTTGTGCGGGATTGTCAAGCCCATTGGTTAGTCTCAGTCCCTTTAAGATACTGTTTTGAACCGCAACAGGGTGCAGCTTATGCCAGATTAACCGCAGTGAGGGAAGCACAGGGTGAACTAGTTGGGTTTCTCGATGATGATAACTTACCTGCACCTGATTGGATACAACAGGCTTATTTATTTGCTAAGGAATATCCTAGAGCAGGTGCATTCAGCGGACAAATTCATGGCGAGTTTGAAGTACCACCGCCAGAGGGTTTTGAACGGATACAAGCATTTTTAGCAATTCGGGAACATGGGATGGAAGCCCATCGATTCAAGCCGGAAAATTTGCAATTACCACCTGCTGCTTCATTGGTTGTGAGGAAAAAAGCTTGGTGTGAAAGCGTACCTCTACGTCCAAAGTTGACAGGTAAATTACCAGGGGTAATGATACAGGGGGATGATTACGAACCACTACTGTATATTTACAAAACTGGCTGGGAAATTTGGTATCATCCTGAACTCCATAGTTATCATCAAATACCCAAATGGCGATTAGAAAGAGATTACTTATTGTCTATCTGTCGGGGTTGTGGTTTGGCAACTTGTCAGTTGCGGATGATTAATGCTAAGGGTTGGGAGAAACCCATCGCAATCTTTAGAACGTTGCTAGGTAATCTGCGCCGAGTTATACAGCAAATTATGAAGTATAGAAATAGACTGAAAACAGATTTAATCGCTGCCTGTGAGTTAGAATTTTTTTTTGGTAGCTCGATTAGTCCTTTTTACAGTCTTATTAAAATAAATTCAAATAAATCATTACCTGAAAATCAGAAGATTCTCAAGTGAGATGCCAAAGATTTCTCCAATTATTCCAGTCAGAAATAGGAAAGATTTGACCAGACATATTCTTTCTCAACTCTACGATCAAATAGCTCTAATAGGTACAAAAAATATCTCGGTTGTCGTCGTAGATGATGGCTCAAGTGACGGAACTTCAGATATGATACAGACAGAATTTACCGCTGTTCATTTAATTGAGGGAAATGGTTATCTATGGTGGACAGGTGCTATTTATTTGGGGATGGAATATGCAATAGAAAAATTGGGATCAGATTATATTGTCTGGTTAAATGATGATATTTCTCTTGGAGAAGACTTTGTAGTAAAACTCTGTGAGATTTGTGAGTCTCCTGAATTAGCTAATGGAGTAATTGGGGGTATAATACGCGATCAAACTTACAGAGATTGGATTGTATTTAGTGGAATGGTTAATAAGAAGTTAATTCGGAATATGGATTATTTTGCTACAGCATCAATCGTAGAAGTTGATACTTTAAATGGAAATTTAGCGATTATTCCACGAGTGGTTGTCGATAAGATAGGCTTACCAGACAAAAAAAGATTTAGGCATTACGGAGGTGACTTTGATTTCCTCTTTCGGGCTAAAAATGCTGGGTTTAAAGTTATTTTGTCAAGTAGCATTCAGGCTATAACTGATTATCAAGTTTCCGATTTAATTCGGTACATGCCTCCTTGGATGCAATGGTATTTAGCTCCTAATTTAGTTGAAAGAAAAAAAATTTTACAGGGATTTACAAATTTAAAGAGTCATTACAATATATGGCATATGGTTAATATTAATCATTGTGGGGTTAGCCATATACCTCCATGGAAGTATGTTATTTTCTATATTAGGCAAGTATTGAAAGTTGTATCTAGCACTTTTTGGTGGCAAAGTCAAAAAGAACTAGCGATACAAGAATATTTGAATCAGCAGAATGTTCCAGATAAGATTGCTCAAATAGTTATGAAAAAGAATATTTTATAACTATCTTTACATCTGTATTTAATTCAGAAGAATAGTAATATTCAAATATGTGATTTAATTTGAGATAATTTACTGTCTAATAGTCCTCTTGCAACAGCCTACTCCTAGATTGGATAGATGAGAAATCATTCTCACGATCGACTAACTTATAGAGTACAGAAAAAATTTCTATGCCATTAGTTTCCATTATCATACCAGCCTTTAATTCGGAAAACACTGTCAAAGAAACGATTGAGTCTGTTTTAAATCAAACTTGGACAGACTGGGAAATCATTCTTGTTAATGATGGTTCTCAAGATTCAACATTGGAAATCGTCAACAATATTAATGATAATCGTCTCAAAATTTTCACCTACTCAAATGGGGGAGCTAATGCTAGTCGCAATCGGGGATTATCTCATGCTTCAGGTGAATTTGTATCTTTTCTTGATGCCGACGATTTATGGACACCTGATAAGCTGGAATCTCAATTCAAAGCTTTACAGGAAAATCCTGAAGCTGCTGTTGCCTACAGTTGGACTAATAGTATTGATGAAACAGGTAATTTTTTACGTCGAGGTAGCTATATCACAGCTAATGGAGATATTTATACCAAGCTACTGTTGATTGATTTTATCGAAAGTGGATCTAACCCTCTAATTCGTAGAGCAGCTTTAGCAAATGTGGGTGATTTTGATGAATCGCTAGCTGCTGCCCAAGATTGGGATATGTGGCTGCGGTTAGCCGCTCAATATCATTTCGTAGCTGTCTCCTCTGTTCAGATATTATATCGAGTTTCTAATAACTCAATGTCTGCTAATATCTTGAGACAGGAAGCAGCAAGTTTACAAGTCATTGAAAAATCTTTTAGTAATGCGCCTCAATCTCTACAATATCTGAAGAAGTATAGTATTGGTAATCGCTACAAATGTCTGACTTTTATGGCTTTGCAAAGAAATCCTAGCAGAAAGCAAGGCATAATAGCTATGAAATTACTGATATATACTATTAAAAATGATCCTTCTCTACTAATGGCAAAAGCTCTACTCAAAGTTTTTTTTAAAATTGTGGTAATGATAATATTTTCACCAGAACAAACTCAATATTTAATAACCAAATTAAATAGGTTATTAAATATTGAGTCTTTCCTTGGCTATATTAAGCTGGAAGTATTATCAATTAATTCTAATTCTTTGTAGCTGTCAATAAACTTATCCTTCTTAGAAAAGCCTTATTAATACGCCGAGGAGAAAAGTAAAAAGCTTTGATCAGCATATAGGCGACAAAGAGAACATCTCTATTTGATTTCCAAACAGTTTTGGCTAATTTTAGCATCCAATGACTTCTGGCTTCAGATTCCAGATGTTGATAAGATTTACTTCTACTATCACTGAAAAATATATCTAATAAGGTTAATACCTCTTTTGACCAAAGCCAGTAGTCTTTAGAAAGATTGTTTTGGTGGAAATTCTTGATAACTAGGGTTTTTGGTAAGTGGACTATATTGCCAAAATAAAGTAATCGTAAATATAGTTCTCTATCGTTACAAATTTTCAGAGTTTCATTGAAAAGACCGACCTTAATCAAAGTTTGACGTTGAATAACTGTAATAGACAGTGACGGTATGCAATTTTGCATCAACAAGTGTTGAAAAAAATCTTGATACATATGCCAAGGTTGGGAATTTATCTCAATTTCTAATCTATTTTCATATTTTTCCTTGTAATTGCAATAAGATAAAACTGCATAAGCATTTTCTCGTAAAGTTTTAACTTGATTTTCCAGATAATTAGGTAACCATTGATCGTCATGATCTAAAAAAGCAATTAGATTGCCACTCGCTACCTCGACTCCTACATTCCTTGCCCCCGCACCACCTCTATTCTGAATTAAACGGATTAGTTTAACTTGAGGATAATTTTCTTCAATCCAATCAGCAGTTTTGTTCGTGGAAGCATCATCAACTACAATTATTTCATAGTTTGTAAAGGTTTGAGATAGGACACTATCTAAGGTTTCTTTAATTAAGTGATGACGATTATAAGTAGGAACAATTACCGAAACATCGGGAGAGTTGCACATCATATTTTTAATTATCTGTCAATGTTAATGTTTAATCAAACAAAATAAATTGGCCTGAACTATAAAAAAATCTGTAGAGTTGATAATATCTATTATAGCAGTGCGTGCTGGCTCCGTTACAGTACTTTTGTTCTAAAAGATACTGGATTGAGCATCCATCTTCTAATGTGTAACTACATGAGCGCACATCGCTATATTTGTTATACTAGATGACTCACATAGATTACAGTTAAGCTTTGACGCAGCTAAATTGGTAGTAGAGACAGGGAACAGGCAATGGGGAACGGGTAATAGGAAAGGATTAGGGAAAAAAAAACCTTTCTGAGAATATACAGTTTAAATGCGTAGTTGCTTATCTTCAATAGAGATATCCAAAATAGAAATATTCGGAAGATATCCTCTGGTAAAATATGATTTTTACCAGAGATAAAAAAATGAGTCAATTGAGAAATACATATAAAAGCCCCCCTGGGAGTGCAAAAGGATGGTGGGGATGGATTAGGAAGAGTTAACCAAGCTGTAAAAATCCGTCATATTTTAACCGCAACACTCTGAAAGCCTTATGGAAACATTGGTTTTTGACTGCCTGCCCCTGAAGGGGCAGGCAGTCAAAAACCAATAGGGGAAAGGCATTGAGGGTTTTTGGAGATGTCTAATATTGACTTATGGATTTAGATTAACACAGAAATTTTGCATATTTAGTTCTGCTTATAATTTTTACTAATTCATCGTAGTTTTCAATAAAATCTGACATATTATCAGAAGTAGTTCTCACTAAATTAGTTTTGACTAATACAGAAGGTAAGCTTAAGTAATCAAAAATTATATCCATAGTTTGCTGTTGTTTATTTTCTGGCAAAAGATCATCTTCATATACAATTGTTATGTAAGTAATTTCTAACTGATCTAATGTTTTCTTTTCCATAGATAAATACATTTCTCCATTCTTCATCTCTTGAAATAATTCATCACAATTAATATGAACTTTAGAATCTTTTTGACTAGATTTTACTTTCTTCTCTGTTAATGTAGTATGCCATTTGTTTTTAGACTTTGCTACCATTCTGGAGATGGCTTGACGTAGAATGTTATTTCTTTTGAGATAAATTATTTTCCATCCATCTTTGGATAAATTTAATAAAAATCGATCTGGTTTTTGATCCTGATTGTATATTAACTGATATATCTTGACCCTGAATCCATATACATTTTTTTTTTCGCCTTACAACACCTACCTTTGACATACTGTACTGGGAAAAATACTCGATCTTCTAAAATTTCTTCATCACAATGAATTTGGGGATGGGAATTCAGTAAACTATAAAGCAAGGTGCTTCCTGTTCTGCCTTGACCAAAGATAACAAATTTATTGGAAGGAATATTTTTGTGTTTAAATAATACACGAAGATAAGCAAATATTTCCCTACGTTTATGAATAAATAAAGATTCGCTTTTAACCATTGCACTTTCCTAATAAGTTGTAGTCAAAAACTAAAATCTAGACTAGATATTTGAAAACGAGCAGCTAATTTTTTATATAAATATAACTTTATGAATAACCTAGCTTTAGCCTAACATAGAGATTTTTATTGTCATCAAGGGATGAGGTTGACTGTCTTCCCAGAAGAGAAATTTTTATTCTATGAGCGACTGAACCAGCAAAGAGTAGGGAAATCCGAATCGCCTACGGTGGGCAATCCTATACTGAGAATCAAGCGCGATCGCTGACAATCATCTTTAAAACCCTTAAACGCACTAACGGACATCTATGACAGTACTGGAACAAGGCAACATCACAATCCATACCGAGAATATCTTCCCCATCATCAAGAAGTCCCTCTATACGGATCACGAAATCTTCCTCCGGGAACTAGTGTCTAACGCTGTAGACGCTATCCAGAAACTCAAGATGGTTTCCTATGCCGGAGAAGTAGACGGGGACATCGGGGAACCGGAAATTACCATCGCTATCGATAAAGACAAGAAAACCCTGTCTGTCTCTGATAACGGGATTGGTATGACGGCTGACGAGGTGAAAAAGTACATCAACCAAGTCGCCTTCTCCAGTGCCGAGGAGTTTGTCCAGAAATACCAGAAAGATGCTGACCAACAGATTATCGGTCATTTCGGTCTGGGTTTCTACTCCTCCTTTATGGTAGCTAAGAAAGTGGAAATTGACACCCTCTCCTACAAAGCTGGCGCTACGGCAGTCCATTGGAGTTGTGATGGTTCCCCTGCTTTTCAGCTTGAAGACTCATCTCGCAGCCAACGGGGGACTACCATCACCCTGACGATGCAAGATGAGGAGTTGGAGTACCTGGAAGTGATGCGGGTGAAGCAATTGGTGAAAACTTATTGCGATTTCATGCCTGTCCCGATTAAGCTGGATGAGGAGGCAATTAATAAGCATCGCGCCCTTTGGAAGGAATCACCTCAAAATCTGACTAAAGAGGATTATTTAGAATTTTACCGCTATCTCTATCCTTTTCAAGAAGAACCTCTCCTTTGGATACATCTAAATACGGATTATCCCTTTTTACTCAATGGTATTCTTTATTTCCCCAAACTAAAACCGGATGTGGATGTAACTAAGGGAAATATCAAATTATTCTGCAATCAGGTATTTGTCAGCGATCGTTGTGAAGAAGTAATCCCTAATTTCTTGATGCCGCTGCGGGGAGTAATTGATAGTCCTGATATTCCTCTTAATGTCTCTCGCTCTGCCTTGACTAATGACAGGACTGTTCGTCGAATTGCTGATTTTATTGCTAAGAAGGTTGGCGATCGTCTGAATTCATTGTATACCGAAAACCGCGATGAATATATATCTTGCTGGCAAGATGTGGGTACTTTTGTAAAATTCGGTTCTCTGAATAACGATAAGTTCAAAAAGCAAGTGGAAGATATTATTATATTCCGTACCACTTACGATGGTGGTGGTAAGAAGGAAGAGGTAATGGAAAAAACACCTGAAGTACAGGTACAATCTCAAGAGGGTGATGCCTGGGAAGATGTAAGTCCAAATCAAAATGACACCTCTCATTCTTCACCTCCCAGTTATCCCTATACCACAATGAAGGAGTATCTGGAAAGGAATAAGGAAAAACAAGAAAATCGAGTTTTCTACTGCACCGATGAAGTAGCCCAAGCAACATACATAGAACTCCACAAAAATCAAGGATTAGAAGTCCTCTTTATGGACTCTTTCATCGATACTCACTTTATGAGCTTCCTGGAAAGAGAATATTCTGAGGCTAAATTCTCGCGGGTGGATGCGGATTTAGATAAAACGCTGATCGATCAAGATAAAGCATCAGAGATTGTCGATCCTAAAACTAACAAGACTCGCAGCGAACTAATTAAGGAATTGTTTGAACAAGCCATTAACAAGCCAAAGGTCAATATTCGCACTCAATCCCTGAAATGTGAAGATCCTCAAGGTACGCCACCTGCTATGGTATTAATACCAGAAGCAATGCGGCGTTTGATGGATATGACAGCAATGTTTCAACAGCAAAAGGCTGAATTTCCAGAGGAACATATTTTAGTGGTAAATACTGCCCATCCATTGATTCAAAATTTAGTTAGTTTGAGTCAAGGAAGTATTATTCAAGGTGCAGGTACATCGCCTAGCGGTGAGTTAGCGAAGATGATTTGTCAGCATGTTTATGACTTGGCGCTGATGGCACAAAAGGGATTTGATGCTGAAGGCATGAGATCTTTTGTGGAACGTTCAAATCAGGTTTTGACACGCTTAACTGAACGATAATTTAAGCTAAGGAAAGATTTAATATCCCCGATTTCTTAAAGAAGTCGGGGATATTTTGTCGGTTCTACCGTACTTAGTGTGCCAAACTATTACAAAATAATGATTGAAGCCATTGTCCCGCAAGAATACTTAGCAAAGGATAAGTCAAAAATAGCCTTTTTTTGAGTAAGTTGAGGTATAACTTGGTTCTTAATTATTTAAAATAATATTTTAGCACACTAAGTACGGTAGACCCGAAATCTGGTGGTGGACAACGAATCTATGAGATTTGTAGCCACTCGCGTTGAAATCAGGGTGTCAATAATGCCAAAAAATAGACTGATTTTTTGGTCAATGTGATGTGCTATCAGTCAGACTGTGCAATGATTTCAGCCATAGTTGTCGCCCCGTCACGTATTTCTTAACTACTATTTTTGATGGTAAGCTGCTAGGCATTTAAACTGTATATTTTTCATTTAGGAAAAAATCGCTCAAACCCTCTGAAGAAGCTCCCCTGCCCCCAGATCCCCTTCTCTCAAAACAGACTTTCTTAAAAGCGTGACAGCTTAACTGCGTATTAGGTGAATTAAGGGGATGGAGTTATGGGAATTTTAGGGGTTGGGATTGTTTTAATTATAGAGGGTTGGGGAGTAATTGAAGGAGTGGTTTCAACAGGAGTAGAGAGATTGGGTGTTAGGGCTTTTTGGAGTTTGAGAAAGATGTCGAAGCGGGTACTTCTTTCATCATTAATTGCGATGGTAAATCCCAGGGCACGAATTGCCTGAATTAGACTTTTTTGTTGTTGAGGAAGAGTTGGTAAATTGAGAGTGGCTCGATTTAAAGTACGATCGATATCTAGGAAAAGTTGACCATTATTTGGTTTGGGCTGATTGGGGACGACTTGTTGAAATAGCCCGGTTTGCATGAGCGTGGCGGAGGGTTGAGGCAAGATGGTATTGGTAATTGGTGCGCCGAGGGTGAAGAATAGGATATTACCTTCTAACCAGCCATGAGTTGCGATCGCGCCTCCGAGAGGTGATGTCCATTTGACTACGGGTTGTTGGTTAATCTGGGTGTTTTCGACGGTAAACTGATAGCGGGTTTTCAAGGCTTCGTCTAGTTTTTGGAAGGCTCGATCTGTACTGGCGCGATCGCTAGATAGTACGATCAAGGCTACTCCTGCCCCTAATGTGGGAGATGGCTGTAAGTTTTCTGGTAATTTCAGCAAGTCGTCGGTGGCGGGAATGAGGGCGAGGGCAAATTCTCCTTCCATCCAGGGTAATAAGTCTTTTTCTAAGTCTAAGCCTAATGTTGCTTGTAATCCTGCACTGAAGTTAGCTGGTAGGATGGGCGCGAGTGGATTGGATGCGGCGGTTGCGGCATAATCTTGCCACAATTGGGCTAAGTTACCGCCGGAAATCATGAATAAAGTATTGGCGGGAAAACGTCTGGGCAAGCGGCTGTTAGCATTTTTGACTTTATATTTACGTTGGCTTTTGGGTTTAAGCCAGGAAATGGATTGGAATCCGATCCCTTCTGGTTCTAATATTACTGTGGTGGCAATGCCTTGTTTTTCTTGGCTGGCGGCTATTTTTTCTGGAGGTAGGGCTTTTTGGGAATTGATGGCAGCTATTTTTGATAGGGCGGGGATATTAAAATATATTTGAGCGAAGGTATTGGTAGCGACTATTTTTCCTAGTCTTTCTACATAACCAGGGGTGATGGCAATAGAATCATCTCCTTTATAGGTATCAATTACTCGATCCACGATCCTAGGATTGGTGGTGACAACTAAGAAACGTCCTAGGGCAGCACAAGAATAATTAGTGGTATTATTCTTTTGGGTTTCTCGAATCGGTACGCCTTTATAGACTCTTTCTCCCACCTGCGTCACTGTCTGAGATTTGGCTTTATCTAATATCTGCTTGGCTTGGGCGGGATTCCCCATCGGGAGTACGATTAAGTCAGGAATTTGCAAAAATGGTATTTCTAAAGATTGATTCGGTTTCCCTTGTCGCTTGGTACTTGATGTGGGATGGTCTAAATACGCGATCGCAATTGTTTCTGCTAAACCTGGTTGAATATCTTGCTCGTAGTTATAGCCATTAGCGGTTAAGAGATTATTCCGGATTTCAGTAAGCTGTTTATGGAAAGCTGCTTGAGTTTCTGCCGTGCCATATTGTTGCAAATTCTGCCATAGGAGTGGATTGGTAGAAATTGATGCCATGACTAGAGCATCTTGAGGTATCAATTGGGATCCTAATGGGGCATTTTTCAGCAACATATTCCGGTGCAGCCACAAGCCGTATGAAGTGATACCACAGACAACGAAGAATGTCACTACTGCTAAGGTTACCAGTAATAGAGGGTTGTTTTTCTTTAACATGAATAGAGGGGACGATCGGTATCTTTGTTAATGTAGCGTAGCAGGGTATTGTAAAACTTCATTAAGTTTATAGTCAAAGATAGTCAGGACTAGTATATACTAACTCAGGAGCCGGATGACCACGGAAGGACAATCGCTTCCAACCCAACCTTTATTTACGAGGAAGGAAGTCCAGAGTGCAGCTAGCTGAAAGACATATTATTAAATCTGATGACGCTCGTTTTGACGAACTCGATAACTTAGCATGGCAATCCAAAAATCTCTACAACGCTGCTAACTATATCATTCGCCAAAATTTCCTTTATAACTGGGGATATCTCACTTACAATCTCATGGCTTCTTTGATGAAATCCCATCCATCATATCAAGTACTACCTGCTAAAGTCAGCCAACAAATCTTGATGATATTAGACAAAAACTGGCAAGGTTTTTTCGAGGCTATCAAAGCTTACAAAAATGAGCCGACCAAATTTACCGGCCGCCCAAAACTACCGAAGTACAAAGATAAAGTTAAGGGACGAAATCTGCTCGTCTAGACTCTGCAAGCAATTAGCAGGAAGGAATTAAAAAAAGGACTTATCAAACTTTCCGGAACTGACATTTCGATAAAAACGACTGTCAAGCCAGAGAAAATTTGTCAAGTAAGAGTAGTGCCGAAATGCGATTGTTATATGATCGAGGTAATTTACAATGAACCGGAGTCCACCATCAACCAAGAGAACTCTACATCAGTAGCCAGTATCGATCTCGGACTGAATAACTTAGTGGCGCTAACATCAAATCAACCAGGATTTATTCCTTTACTGATTAACGGGCGACCTCTCAAATCCATCAATCAGTTCTACAACAAACGCAAATCCCAATTACAATCTCAATTAAAAGGCAATCTCAAAACCTCATCAAGAATTCAGCGCCTGACTCGCTGCCGCCATCAAAAAGTAGATAACTACTTACACCATGCCAGTCGGCTGATTATCGATATTTTGAGCGCACACCAGATTGGGACATTAGTAATTGGAAAAAATCCCCAGTGGAAAAACTCCATTAACTTAGGTAAACAGAACAATCAGAACTTTGTCAGTATTCCCCACACTCGATTAATTCAAATGTTGGAATACAAAGCTCTTTTAGTGGGAATCAAAGTAATAATACAGGAAGAATCCTATACTTCTGTATCCAACTTTCTTAATTTAGATCCGATTCCTGTTTACGGAGATAGTGATGGTGACAGCGTAGAATTTACTGGCAAACGCATCCAGAGAGGTTTGTACAAAACGATAGATGGTTTGTTAATTAATGCTGATGTGAATGGATCTTACAATATCATGCGAAAAGCACTCCCAAAAGCATTAAGCAATGGGATAGAGAGCTGCGTAGTTCAGCCCAGGCGGGTTAATCCGCTCAAAGTAAAAGCGAAAGGGGAGGGGCTTCATGCCTCCCATGTCATGTCATAGATGACTAGACTTTTACCAGCTATGAGGTGTTATGCTTATTCAATTGTGTTTGGTGCGATCGGGAGAATATACAGCAGCTTGCAGCCGCATAAGGTACACCTGAAACAATAATGAAAAAAAGTTTGTATATTATGGGTGTACCTCACTCAGGTGAAATCCGCTATAAAATTAAAGATATCTCAGGAATGTCAGGATAAGGAAGATATTTTATACAGGATCAAAAATAGCCGTTATAACTATAATAATTCCATTCTAGCTGAGAATATGATTGGGTATAGTAAGATGTTTACCAACCCCATGGTGGCTAAAGAAAAAGCTCTCGCGACGTATATGGGAGAATCCTCCCTCCACGACAATCCCCCGTGAGGATTCTCATGGAGGAGAAGTAAAATCGATTGTAGATGTAAAGAAATTTTATGACACAATTACCAACCCTCAAATATGCCTACTTTCCTGGATGCGTCGCCCAAGGTGCTTGTATTGAACTATATCAATCTACCGCAGCTTTAACTCAAGCCCTGGGCATTGAACTAATTGAGTTAAAAAAAGCCTCCTGTTGTGGCTCCGGTACTTTTAAGGAAGATTCCCAACTCCTCGAAGACACCATAAATGCTCGGAATATCGCCTTAGCAGAGGAACTCAATTTACCACTTTTAACTCATTGTAGTACCTGTCAGGGTGTAATTGGTCATGTAAATGAACGATTAAAAGACTTCCAAGAGACAGACACAGCCTATATTAAACAGATTAATGGCTTACTCCAGAAAGAACGTTGTTCTCCTTATCGCGGCACTACTGAGGTGAAGCATTTACTCTGGGCTTTAGTTGGCGATTACGGATTGGAAGCACTCCAAGCGCGAGTCACCCGGAAGCTAGCCGGATTAAAATGTGCTGCATTCTATGGCTGCTACTTGCTCCGGGGACAAAAATCTATTCCCTACGATAACCCCTTTCAACCGGAATCGATGGAAAATGTCTTTCGTGCGGTTGGGGCGACACCTGTTTACTACCGAGGGCGTACTCAATGTTGTGGTTGGCCTATTTCCAGCTATGCTACTGAGCAATCTTTTCAAATGGCAGGAAACCATATTCAGGAAGCTATTGATGCAGGTGCCGATTGTATTGTTACTCCTTGCCCCTTATGTCATCTCAATCTAGATTCCCGCCAACCGGAAGTGGAAAAGGTAATTGGGCGGAAGTTAGGTTTGCCAATACTGCATTTACCTCAGTTGATTTCCCTGGCTTTGGGTATTCTTCCCCAAAAATTAGGTTTGAGTAAGCATATTGTTTCTACTGAGCCTGTTTTGGAAGCGATTGGTTATTAGTTGTTGGTTTTTGCTTGTTGGTTATTAGTTGTTGGTTTTTGCTTGTTTTCCCATCCTCACACGGATTTATCCTTTGAAGAACCCCGCGCATGAATGCGGGGGATTCTGACCTTCATCGCTGAAGATCCACGCTCTCTAACAAATCCCACAAGG
>DOIX01000034.1:5917-7800 GCA_003511885.1 Cyanobacteria bacterium UBA11153 | reverse complement strand
TGTCAGGAACTTTACTCAATCTTCATAAAATATCGACTTCTTGCCTAAGAGATTTGATCAAAAAATCCTGTAAAGCTCTTGTTTACTGGCTTTCAGCTTCTGCTCTTTCGTCGAACTCAGGTCGCTAGGGGCTATTGGCTCGGGAATAAAGTTGTCTAATCAAGGGTTTCGCTCTCCTTCAACTCGATCGATAAGGAGGAATTATCATTGATAAAAAGCTTATAGGACAAGACTTTCAGTTTTTACAAAAATCTATCAGTAATATGGGGGTTTTTCACTCTAAGTGCAAGAGAGCCTCCCCAACAACCACTTATTTTTGTAAAATTTGTGGCAATTCGATCGCAAATAGATCGGGTAATCTGATACTACCCTCCGATTGCTTAAGGTTGCCGCCCCATTCCTGGAGGCGGTTTTTTGTATTCAACTGAATATAGAGCGATTTTCCAGAGAAATCGTTAAGATGTAATGTGTGAGGTTGACAATTTCTTCTTAAGCGCTCAATATCAACTGACCGAGTACCAATTACAACTTTGTTATGACATCCAGTGGTTCATCTGCCAATACTTCTGACTCTAACCCCCACAGGTGGGGAGAAATCCTAGGAACAGTAATCGCTTTAATCACCCTCACCTTGCCTTTGTTCGCGATTGCACAGTACTCTTCAACCAACAATCTCGATGTTTGGCAAGAGGGCACCTATTCCCTCCCTAGCACCCAAAAATAACCTTGTAACTAGCGACGTATTACTTGACATGCTACAAGCAGAAGTGCCGAATGTAGGTTAGAATCCACAGGGTTGAGGCCAGGAACAGCTCACCTTAACTGAATTGGGACTAACTTAGATCTTGCACCATTCTCAACAAACTGTAGAATTAAATTCCGGGGAGTGTCAAGCGCAATGCTTAAATTAAGCAAAATTTGTGCTGCCCAAGAATTCCTCAATTTGGTCACTAGAAATTTCAATCATGGATTTATCACGCATTCCAGCTCAACCAAAACCGGGACTGATCAATGTTTTAATTGAAATTCCGGCAGGAAGTAAAAATAAGTACGAGTTTGACAAAGATCTTGAAGCATTTGCCCTGGATCGAGTCCTTTACGCATCTGTCCATTATCCTTATGATTACGGCTTTGTCCCCAATACCCTAGCAGATGATGGCGATCCCCTTGATGGTATGGTCATTATGGATCAACCGACTTTTCCAGGGTGCATCATTGCCGCACGACCAATTGGCATGTTAGAAATGATTGATGGAGGCGATCGGGACGAAAAAATTCTTTGCGTTCCCGACAAAGATCCTCGCTATACTGGGGTAAAGTCCCTCCAGGATATTGCACCCCACCGATTGGATGAAATTGCCGAATTCTTCAGGACTTATAAAAATCTGGAGCAGAAGGTGACCGAAATTCTAGGCTGGAAAGATGTAGAACATGTTATGCCCCTCGTGGAGAAGTGCATCGCAGCGGGTGGCAAGTAAGCCAGTGTTTGGTATCCAGTGAGAGAGGCGCTTCTCTGGCAATCCTGTCTCTGGCAATCCTTTTTCTGGTGAGACAATTCCACCCCGGAGGATTCCTTGCCAGGAGCTATCCAGAGAGAAGGCCACTGTTGTGCCCAAAGCTCAGTCACAGATGAACCTAGCCTGATAGTATCTAGTAGTAGTTACAATCGGGCTGGCAAGAGAGCTGAGACTCCTCACCAGGAAATGGATTAACAGAGCTAACTCCAGGCTCGCTGCCTCAAAATGTCCCGATGGGGAAACAGGTGCTAGAAAATTAGATCCAGGGGCAAGTGCGAAATCGATTGTTGGTTTGGTAATTGATGCCCCACCTGGTTTCTCCCTTGAGAGGTGACGGTAGGATAACTATAGTGAGACTAAATCTCC
>DOIX01000034.1:0-5602 GCA_003511885.1 Cyanobacteria bacterium UBA11153 | reverse complement strand
AGATGGTTTGTTAATTAATGCTGATGTGAATGGGTCTTACAATATCATGAGAAAAGCACTCCCAAAAGCCTTAAGCAATGGGATAGAGAGCTGCGTAGTTCAGCCCGTGGTTAATCCGCTCAAAGTAAAAGTGAAAGGGGAGGGTTTCACGCCTCCCATGTCTTGTCATAGATGACTATACTTTTACCAGCTATGAAAATCTTGGAAATTGATTGGTGTGAAAAGTTGTTAAGGACAACCAACTTGCAGGAACGATGCCAGATTTAGATCCAGTGTCAACCAGTAATCGCCCATATAATGTTACAGTCAACATGGTAACTGGCTCTATCATTAATTTTGTTGTCCAATTTTGGGGCGTTCGAGGTCAAATTTCAGCTCCAGGGAAAGAAACTATACGCTATGGCGGTAACACCTCCTGCGTGGAAATCCGTGTGGGGAACAAACGCCTAATTTTGGATGGTGGCAGCGGTTTGCGGGTGCTAGGGAATAATTTGTTGAAACTGATGCCAGTCGAAGCACATATATTCTTTACCCATTGTCATTGGGATAGCATTCAGGGATTTCCCTTTTTTATTCCTGCTTTTGTGCCCGGAAACTGCTTTCATATTTATGGTGCAGCAGCAGCCAATGGTGCGTCAATGGAAGAGAGGCTTAGTCTTCAGATGCAAGCGCCTAATTTTCCTGTCCCCATCCAAGTGATGCAGTCGGAATTAAAGTTTTATGAATTAACTTCAGGTAATCAACTAAAACTAGGCGACACGATGGTTGAAGCCGTTTTGCTCAACTCCGAGCAAGGCTCAATGGGCTATCGAGTAACTTGGCAGGGACATTCTCTAGTTTATGCGATCGCTCGCTCTCAAAATCGCGATCGAGTCGATGGCAATCTGCTACACCTAGCACGTCAGGCTGACTTGCTCATTCTTGATGCGCCTGATAGCCTCAAACAAGATGAAATTAACAATTCTTCACCCTTAAACTGGCAAGATGAAGTTTGGCAGACAGGTATAGCGACAGCCAAAGCCGCTGGAGTTAAGCGCCTTGTCATCTCTCACTACCATCCGGCTTATGATGATGATTTTCTAGGACAAATCGAAGCAAAACTCCAGTCAGTCTTTCCCAATGGTTTATTGGCAAGGGAGGGTATGATCCTACCTGTGGTTTCTTAAACACTGGATACAGCAATAACCAAAAGTCACTTATCTAGTTCGCCGGGAATACCCTCACTATAGCTAAGGGGGATATATCGAACCTTATGCGAGTACCCAAGGGTAGTTTAGTGGGGGATGAAAAGCAGTTAAATTAAGGGGTATCTCCTGCGGAGACGCTGCGCGAACAATACCCTCAATTTAACATTTAATATCGCCAATCGAGAATATAAAATTAGTCAATTAGGGCATTAGCTTTTGAATTAAAGCTCCAATCGGGGAGGAGTATTAATACTGAGGCTCCCAAGAATTATCACACAGAAAAACACGCAAAAACTGGGCGCAGGCTACATTGAGGATTTCATTCCCAAATCCCATAAAGTGTAAATATGGTTCTGTGTGGTGTTAGTCCTGACTTGGCTATTGCCACAAAAATTACTAACGCCGATTGATGAGTACAAGCATGACTGACGTAGCAAAGACAATTCAACTTCGATTTACCCCACTTGCCGCTTTGTTGGCAACTCTATGGCTAACCCCACCTGTCAAAGCTCAAACCCTTGCAGATTCATATCTTGGCACTGGTGGAGCAGAGGTGCAAGAGGAGCAAAAAATAGAGGAGGAAGTGGCAGGATGGGAAGAGAGGGAGGATGTCAAAGAAGGCAATGGGGTAGGAGATAAAGAAAGTGACAGAGATAGGGATATTGGTGGATATGGCAACCACAAGACTGGAGAATTCTCCATCTCACCCCCTGTAAGAATCATTGATACCTCCATAACTATTCCGAAGTCGCCTCTAGCTCAAATTCCGGAATTAAACCCTGGTGGCAATCCTGTCACGCCCTCATTACCACCACCACAAGATATTGTTCCTCCCTCCCTACCACCCACCACTCCACCATCCCTACCTCAGCAACTTCCACCACCTCAACAACTTCTACCACCCAATCTTGCCCCCACATCCCCTGAAGTTCCCAATGGGGGAGATCAAAATAAAATTACTGTGCAAAAATTTGAGTTTAGTGGTAATACTGCTTTTAGCAATGAAGAGTTAGCAAAAGTAACGGAATCCTTTACTAATCGTTCGATTACTTTTGCGGAACTTTTAAATGCTAGATCGGCAATTACTCAGTTGTATGTGGAGAATGGTTATGTCACTTCAGGTGCATTTATTCCTCCTCAATCTATGACAGAAGGTACGATAAAAATTGAAATTGTGGAAGGTGGACTAGAAGATATTCAGGTAAATGGATTGCGCCGTTTAAATGACAATTATATTCGTTCTCGCCTTAGTTTGGCTACAAAAAAACCTCTCAATGTACCTAAACTTCTAGAAGGACTCCGCCTTTTACAACTCAATCCACTGATTGAAAATATTTCAGCAGAACTATCTACAGGTTCAGGACCGGGTACAAGTTTGCTTATTGTTGAGGTCAAAGAAGCTGATTCTTGGAGTTACCAACTATTTGCTAATAATGGACGTTCTCCCAGTGTGGGGAGTTTCCGCCGAGGTGCTTCCTTAACTCAAGCCAATTTACTGGGATTGGGGGATGGGTTAACAGTTAGCTGGACGAATACCGATGGAAGTAATGAACTTGATGGGACTTATACTTTACCAATTAACCCTCGCAATGGCACTCTCAGTATTAGCTACAGCGATACATCTAGTAAAGTAATTGAGTCGCCTTTTAACTTTCTCGATATCCAATCTACATCTAGTAATTTAGATATTACCCTGCGCCAACCTATATTTCAGACACCTGCCAAGGAATTTGTCCTGGGTTTAACTGCATCAAGAAGAGTCAGTCAAACACTTTTTCTGGAAGACTTAATTGGCGAAGGAGTAGGTTTTCCTGCGCCGGGAGCAGATGATGATGGGCGTACCCGCCTCTTTGCTTTGCGCTTTTTTCAAGAATGGACGAAACGGGGGGCTAAAGAAGTCTTTGCTGTCCGCTCTCAGTTTAATATTGGTCTTGATGCCTTTGGCGCTGCCTCCAGCGATGATAGTCCTGATAGTCGCTTTCTCTCTTGGCGCGGACAAGCTCAATGGGTGAGACTCTTGGCTCCAGAAACTTTATTATTAATTAGGGGCGATGTCCAACTCGCTGACCAAGACCTCTTGCCCACCGAACAGTTTGGCTTAGGCGGACAAGGTAGCGTTCGGGGTTACCGTCAGGATGTCAGACTTACTGATAATGGCGCATTTGCTTCAGCAGAATTGCGCTTGCCAATTTTACGCATTCCTGAATGGGATGGGGTATTGCAGGTGACTCCCTTTGTGGATTTGGGCACAACCTGGAATAGTGGTGATAGTCCAGATCCCGATCCGAGAAGCCTAGCTGCGATCGGATTGGGGTTACAATGGCAACAGGGCGATCGCTTTACGGCTCGCTTGGATTGGGGCATCCCTCTAATTTCTGTAGATTCTACAGAACGGACTTGGCAAGAAAATGGTTTATATTTCTCAATAATTATTAATCCTTTTTAATATTCTGATGACCGATACGCCCTTAGTTGTTTCTTCTGCCTACCTTAACGAACATCTAAACGATCCTGAAGTGGTAGTTGTAGATTGTCGCTTCTCTTTATTAGAGCCAGGGTTAGGATCCGAGCAATATCAAAAAAGTCACATTACAGGAGCCTATTATCTAGATTTAAACAAAGATTTGTCATCGCCAGTTCAACTCCATGGTGGTCGTCATCCCTTACCGAATCCCCATCAGTTAGCGGAAAAAATTGCTGCCATGGGGGTAAAATTTTCAGAAACCTTGGTAGTAGCTTACGATGACTCCCGCTTCGCCTTTGCTGCCCGTCTCTGGTGGTTGCTACGCTATTTGGGACACGATCGCATTTCGCTCCTAGATGGGGGCTGGCGGGGATGGCAGGAGAGAGGTTATCCGGTGACGGATACCATACCAAAGGCAAAATCTGGTCGCTTTATACCCCAAATTCGCCAGGATTGGGTGGTAGATATTAACCAAGTTAAAGCGAAGAAAGACTTACCAGGAGTAGTATTGGTAGATTCACGAGAGCGAGATCGCTATTTGGGATTAACAGAGCCTATCGATCCCATCGCGGGACATATTCCCGGCGCTGTCAATTATCCTTGGGGATTGGTGACGAATGAGGCGGGCTACATCCATTCCGTGGCACAACAACAACAACGTTGGCAAGATATTCCGGAAAATCAAGAAATCATCGTTTATTGTGGATCTGGTGTAACTGCTTGTGTCAATCTCCTATCACTGGAAATAGCTGGCATTAAAGGGGGAATACTCTATTCAGGAAGTTGGAGTGACTGGTGTTCTTATCTAGAATAAGACTTACACCCATCAGGATTTTCCCACAAACAGGCAATCAACCTGGTTTTTGTGTGGATATCTAATTTACAAACCCAGGATTTAGCTGAAAAACCTGGTTTATGAGTGTATCTTCTACCCCTTTAAATTGTATATTTAATATACCCTGTTCCCTCGGGCAAAATTTAGCCCCCCTGGTACAGGTAACGATCTACTCCTAGTTAACCGTTCTCAACCCCAAAACATAAATTAAAATGTACACTCGATCGCTTACTCTCTACGTCCTGTATCTGTGGTAACGCTAACAAGCCTCTCGTCAAATATAAAGTTTGATTGGAGGTATATTACTGTTATAGCAACCGCTACATCGGTTAAGACATCAATAATGTCATGAATAGAGCCTTTAGCTCTTACTTCATCAAGGGTTTAATTTCCATACTGGTAACTGTTAACAGTCAACTGTCAACTGTCAACTGCTATAAAACTTAACCATTAACCGAATGATAGATAAAAATTGCTAAAATAAGAAGTTACCTTAAATTGTCTGAAACTATTAGGTCTTACATTATATGCCTTGTGTCATGAACCGTATTTCTATTTTTGTGGACGGGAATAATATGTTCTATGCTCAACAGAAAAACGGCTGGTTTTTCGACCCGAAGCGGGTGTTAGAGTATTTCAAAAGAGACGATATAACATTGATAAATGCTTTTTGGTACACGGGATTGAAAGATCCTCAAGATCAACGAGGATTTAGAGATGCTCTCATTAGTCTTGGTTACACAGTACGGACAAAAATTCTTAAAGAATATTACGATGATAGTTCTGGTCGCTATTCTCAAAAAGCTAATCTAGATATTGAAATAGTTGTGGATATGTTTAATACTGTAGATCAATACGATCGGGTGATTCTATTTAGTGGGGATGGTGATTTTGAACGAGCGATCGAGTTACTCCGCTCCAAAAATACTCATATTACAGTGGTTTCAACGGAAGGAATGATTGCTAGAGAGTTGCGTAATGCAACGGATCGTTATATCGATTTGAATGATATACGAGAGCATATTGAAAAAGTCGATAATTAGATAAAAGGTAAGAGGTAGGAGGTGAGAGGTGAGAGGAGAAAGATAATTACAGCTATAGCAGTGGACAGTTGAC
>DOIX01000339.1:3586-4979 GCA_003511885.1 Cyanobacteria bacterium UBA11153 | reverse complement strand
ATTAGCAAATTATTTGGTGTCAAGAAAAAGACGCACCAGATTGAGGAGTTTGAGATAGTTGAACATATAGAGGAATTAGATTCTGCGATCGCGAAAATTGCCCCCAATGGCAAGGCAAGTAGCAATGGTAAGAAAAAATAGGTTTTTCCTGGAGCTTGAGAATTGATATCCAACAGAATTAAAGATAAGTTAGGTCGAGGTAACGAGACCCAACCTACGCCTGCACCAGATTAAAATAATAGATTTCCTCTATCCACATCAATTACGACCCAACCCAGCGACTCCAACCACATTGATCCCATGGAAAACAACATTATCGATCTAAAATTAGCAGTCAGCGCCCTCATCAGCACCACTGAAACCCACCAACGCAGTATCGAGACACTAGCTTAAACTATGAATGCTGCAATTAGAGCATTTGTGGAACGCCAGGAAACCACAGATCGTCGTCTAGAAATTATTGAATCCGACATCCGAGGTATCCAGACAGAAAATAGACGTATTTTGGATATCTTGCAACAGCGTTACACTGACAATGGGTAAACTCGAGCGGGATTCCTCTGACACAAATCCCATGCTACCGGACATGATGCGATCTTATATAAAATATACTTAGCCAAAGTCTGTCTTGGTTTTAATATTTCAATCTCACAAAACTTAATAAATTCAATTTAGACTATTTTACTTCACTTTTGCTAACGATTTTGCGTTATTTCAGCCCTGTGCTATAATTTAATAATGGGTCTTATACTGCCATTTTTTAGTCATCGTTGCCGAAAACCCTTGAAATAGCGTTGAAAAATTCCGAAAATTTTATTTTGTGGTGGCAGAAAAAAAGCTAGATCGATATGTATTTTTGTTAAAAACATCCAAAATCACTCACTAATTGATGAAGTTGTGTGAAGATAGAGAGTCGCGATTTGACAAAAACGACAAAATGTGAATTAGGTTTTCGGTAATGTTATATAGCAACCCTAAATGAGTCGTAACAAGTGAGAGGCTTGAAACCCAGGTATAGTAAGGATCCTGCTTTGGAAAATTGCCACAACTGATTTAGAATTGCGATGGCAGTGCGCTCCAGGATAGTTATAGTACAAAAAATTTAACATTCTCCTGTTCAATTATCCATTTCCAGCTCGAAAATATACCAGCGAGCAGCGCTATATAAGCTGCGGGAGCGTCTAAATTCGAGATATAAGATCAGAAATTCCGGGAAAAGGCAATAGGAAAGGATTTTGAAAAATTTACCATTACCATTTTCGACAATATCCTGTTTAAATCCTCCACAGCTTAACAGGAGAAGAGGGAAGAAGTTCTTATTTTTGACCAATGACCAACAACCAACAGAAAATGACCAATGACCAATAACTAATGACCAATAACCAATGACCAA
>DOIX01000339.1:0-3316 GCA_003511885.1 Cyanobacteria bacterium UBA11153 | reverse complement strand
ACCAATGACCAATGACCAATTAAATCCCCAACCGCTGATAAATTTCCTCTAAATTTTGGAAATGATGTTCAGGATTGAAACATTCTTCAATCTCTTCCGCTGTTAGCTTACTAGTAACGCGGGAATCCTTAGCAATGAGATTGTGAAAATTACCCTCTGGTTGATTCCAAGCTTGATGGGCACAAGATTGGACAATACTATAAGCTTCTTCTCGACTGATTCCTTTTTCCACGAGGGTAAGGAGTACTCGTTGACTGAAGACAACACCACCATAAACATTCATATTCCGCTTCATATTTTCTGGGTAAACCAGAAGGTTTTTCACCAAATCAGTCATTTCCACTAACATGAAGTGAGTTAAGATGCAGGCATCTGGTAGAATAACTCTTTCAGCGGAACTATGGGAGATATCTCTTTCATGCCAGAGTGCAATATTTTCCAGGGATGCACTGGCATGACTGCGTAAAAGTCGCGCCATACCTGTAATTCTTTCGGAACGAATTGGATTCCGTTTGTGAGGCATGGCAGAGGAACCTTTTTGCCCTTTAGCGAAGAATTCTTCAACTTCCAAAACATCAGTTTTTTGGAGGTTTCTAATTTCCACAGCAAACCTTTCTAGGGAAGCGCCCAAAAGTGCCAAATGTTGGACAAAATCAGCATGACGATCGCGAGATATAATTTGAGTCGATGCTGTATCGGGTTGAAGTCCTAACTTTTGAGTGGCAATGGCTTCCACACGAGGATCGATGTTAGCATAAGTACCTACGGCACCGGAAATTTTCCCCACGGCAATTTGTTGGCGCAGATAATTCAGTCTATCCCGATGGCGCAATACTTCGGCTAGCCAACCTGCCAGTTTAAAGCCAAAGGTAATTGGCTCTGCGTGAATCCCGTGGGAACGCCCAATCGTTACAGTATAGCGATGTTGTTGTGCCTGATAGCGAATCCCTTGAATTAAATCCTCTAAACGTTCTAGTATAATGTTTAGACTAGCTACTAGTTGCAGGGCTAAAGCAGTATCCAAAATATCAGAGCTTGTTAAGCCTAAATGGATATAACGCCCCGCATCTCCCACATACTCATTAACGTTGGTAAGAAAGGCAATCATGTCATGGCGGACTTCCGCCTCGATTTCCAACACTCGCTGTGCATCGAAATTTGCCTTGGCTTTAATTTCTTCCACCGCCTCCGTGGGAATCTTTCCCAATTCTGCTTGTGCTTCGCAAACGGCAATTTCCACCTGAAGCCAGGTTTTATACTTATAGGTGTCTGTCCACAATTGGCCCATTTCGGGCAGGGTATAACGTTCGATCAATGCCTGTATCGCCAAATACAACTGTCATATTTTACCGAAAACGCGACCAAACCCCCTAGTTTCTAACTATGGGGAGATGACCTTTTCGCTCCGTTAGAGGTATAAGGTGGAGGGGGTGAGAAGTGAAGGGTATTACGTGCTGGGCTGGACTGAAAGAGGCTGGGTTTGTGGCATTGGCATGAGGAAAAGACTGATTCTTTTTCAGAAACCCTGTTTCTACTTTATTACCGATCGAGTTTTGTCAAGGGGTGCGATCGCAGGCTTTCTACAGGGAATATTAGAATTGGATATTATCCAAGACAAGATCTGGGGCATTCCAAGTTAAATTTCTACTGATACGAGAGGATAGGTAACGTGGCAGGGGAAAAAATTTTGATAGTTGAAGATGAAATGATTACAGGTTGTGCCATTTCCCAACAACTGAAACGACTGGGTTATGAAGTTACGGATCTTGTCAATTCGGGTATGGCTGCTATCGCCTCTATTGCCAAAGCTCTGCCCGATCTAGTTTTAATGGATATTGTCTTGAAAAATCGCGAATTTGATGGTATCGCTGCTGCGGCTCAGATTCGCTCGCAATTCAAGATTCCGGTAATTTATCTCACTGCTCATTCAGAAGAAGTGATTTTAGCACGCGCTAAGGAAACAGAGCCGTTTGGCTATATTGTTAAGCCTTTTAATCAAAGAGATTTGCGCATAGGAATTGAAATTGGACTTTATAAGCATAAAATGGAACGGCAGTTAGCGGAACGAGAGGAATTCTTATCAACGATTTTGCACTCAACTAGTGATGGAGTAATTGCTACTGATGAGAAAGGCTATATCGCTTATATGAATCCAGTTGCAGAAACTATGACGGGTTGGCAGTCTGGGGAAGCTTTGGGTAAAAGTATTACTGAAGTAGTGCAAATTATGGATGAAGTTACTGACACTATGGTATCCAACCCAGTGATGCTTCTCTTGGAAGGTAAAATGATGGATTTATCGGCAAACCATAGATTATTAATTGCTAGGGATGGGAGCAAAATCCCCATTGCAGATAGTGTTTCTTATTTAAGGAAGGAAAGCTGCACTAGTAAGGGGGCTGTTTTGGTATTTTGGGATATTAGCGAACATCGTAAAGCGGAAGCTTTGGAATTAGAAAGGGTGAGACTTGCTACGGAAATTATCGAACGTAAAAAAGCTGAATCTGAAGTTCGCAAAGCTTTAATTGCTGAACAAGAGCTTGGTGAATTGAAATCTCGACTGATTGGGACAATTTCTCACGAATATCGGACTCCTTTAGCTGTAATTTTAACTTCAACTGAGCTATTGAAACGTTATGGATCTAAGTTATCTGAGGAAAAGAAAGAAACTTATTTAGATCGAATTCAAGCTGGTGTGAGGCAAATGGATCAACTTTTGGAAGAGATTCTCACATTCCGAAAAATAGAATCAGATCAATTAGAATTGAATCTAGAATTGCTGGATGTGAAGGAATTATGCCGCGAATTAATAGATAATCAGCAACATCAAGTTGGAAAGCGTTATCAGATAGATTTGACGGTTCGAGGTTTTCTTGATTCTGTTAATTTAGATCGGGAATTGCTTAGACATATTGTCGGTAATTTATTGTCTAATGCTATTAAATATTCTCCTAAAGGTACGATTATTGATTGTTTGCTGGTTGGTGACAAAGAGCGCGTAATTTTCCAAGTTAAGGATCGCGGAATTGGTATTCCCAAAATGGATCAAATTTGTTTATTTTCTCCCTTTTTTAGGGCTAGCAATGTCAGTACAATCGCTGGTACTGGTATGGGATTAAGTATTGTGAAAAAATGTGTAGATTTGCATCGGGGTGAAATTGCGATCGAGAGTGAGGTGGATGTGGGAACTACGGTGACGGTTTCTTTGCCTAGGCTATAACAGTTGATAGTTGACAGTTGACAGTTGACAGTTGACAATTGTGGGAACATTTAAACTATATTTACCTCTCACTTCTTACTTCTTACTTCTTACTTC
>DOIX01000276.1:7209-14301 GCA_003511885.1 Cyanobacteria bacterium UBA11153 | reverse complement strand
GTCAAGCTTTTTGGCAAAAAAAAATTTTGATGGCTGGAAATTCCCTCCAGGAGTACTTTTTGAGCTAACTTAGTTTTTAGAGAAGGTGATACCTTATAGAACAAGTAGCTACAATATGATGCAGATTGCAACATTGCCTCACTCGATACTACTGGAACCGTTTCTCCGTAGCTGGCTGTTGGAGGATATGGGGAGAGGAGATCGCACCACTCAAGCCTTATTTGGCTCAAATGTCGAATTTGGGGAAGCTCATTGGAGTGCTAAGGAAGCAGGGACTATCGCTGGATTGCCAATTGCCATGATGGTATTCAAGCTTTTGAGTGTCCAAACAAATTTAGTCCCTGTGGTTGCTGAGGGTGAATCGTGCAACAAGGGACAGGTAGTTGCGCGGATTGAAAGTCCGATGGATGCCCTACTCATGGGAGAACGAGTTGCCCTGAATTTAGTTATGCGTCTGAGTGGGATTGCTACATTAACCCGGAAGTATGTTGACAAAATTGCTGACTTACCTGCAAAACTGGTTGATACCCGCAAGACGACACCAGGGTTGAGATTGTTGGAGAAATATGCTGCTCAGGTGGGAGGCGCAGTTAACCATCGTATGGGGTTAGATGATGCTGTGATGATTAAAGATAATCACATCGCGGCGGCTGGGGGGATAAAATCTGCGATCGCAAAAATCCGTTCCCAAATCCCCTATCCTCTGTCTATTGAGGTTGAAACTGAAACCCTCGATCAAGTCGCAGAAGCGGTAGAGGAAGGAGCGGATATCATTATGTTGGATAATATGCCGTTGGATATGATGGAGCAAGCTGTGAAGATGATTCGGGCGGCTCGCGATCGGATTAAGATTGAAGCTTCAGGTAATATTACTTTGGAAACAATTCGTCCTGTGGCGGAAACTGGGGTAGACTACATTTCCAGTAGTGCGCCAATTACTCGCTCGACTTGGCTGGACTTAAGTATGAGAATAAACCATAGCGATGCGGTAAAGCTCTGATGTTGAAAAAAAGTTTCAGAGTTATACAACAAGCCCTAAATAGCGATCCGAATTAGACTTCCCAGAACAAAAATGAACTTGACGATTGAACAGCTCAAATATAAATTTGAACAGGCATTGATGGCAGCATTTGGACTTGAAATGGCTGGTACAGATCCCATGTTAGTCCCTGCTAGCAATCCCAAATTTGGAGATTATCAGTCAAATGCGGCTTTATCCCTGACCAAAAAATTAGGAAAACCACCAAGAGAGATCGCAGAAGCTATTTTAGGATATCTTGATGTAATTGAGATATGCAATCCGCCATCTATTGCTGGCCCTGGTTTTATTAATTTTACTCTCAAACCTGCCTATTTGGAAGGACAACTGAATTCTATTCAACAGGATCCACGTCTGGGAGTACCCAAAACCAATCAACTTCAACGAGCAATTATAGATTTTTCCAGTCCGAATATTGCCAAAGAGATGCACGTCGGTCATTTGCGTTCTACAATTATTGGCGATTCTATTGCCCGAATTTTAGAATTTCAGGGTCATGATGTATTGCGACTTAATCATGTTGGAGATTGGGGTACGCAATTTGGTATGTTAATTGCCTATCTACGGGAGGTTTGTCCGGAGGCTTTAACCACATCTGATGCTATTGATTTGGGAGACTTGGTGGCATTTTATCGGGAGGCAAAACAGCGGTTTGATGGAGATGAATCTTTCCAAGAGACAGCTAGACAGGAAGTGGTCAAACTCCAAGCTGGCGCAGAGGATACTCGTAAAGCTTGGCACTTATTATGCCAGCAATCGCGACGGGAGTTTGAGATAATTTACGATCTACTTGATATTCATTTACGGGAACGGGGTGAATCATTTTACAATCCTTTATTACCAGATGTAGTTAAAGACTTGGAGGATTCCGGGTTATTGGTAGAAAGCGATGGTGCTAAGTGTGTTTTTCTGCAAGGATTTACTAATAAGGAGGGGAATCCTTTACCATTGATTGTCCAAAAATCTGATGGGGGATATAATTATGCCACAACTGATTTAGCAGCATTGCGCTATCGGATTGGGCAAGATGGGGCACAACGAATTATTTATGTTACGGATTCGGGGCAGGCAAATCACTTTGCTCAGGTATTTCAGGTAGCAAAACGGGCGGGTTGGATTCCAAATAATGTGGAAATAGTTCATGTTCCCTTTGGATTGGTACAAGGAGAAGATGGGAAAAAGTTGAAAACCCGTTCAGGAGAAACTGTGCGATTGCGGGATTTATTGGATGAAGCGATTATCCGTTTCCGTGGTTATCTGGAAGAGAAAATTAAGGAAGAAAATCGTGAGGAAACGGAAGAGTTTAAATCACATGTTGCTACGGTAGCTGGTATTAGTGCGGTTAAATATGCGGATCTTAGTCAAAATCGCAATAGTAATTATATTTTTAGTTACGATAAAATGCTAGCACCCATAGGTAATACTGCACCTTATCTACTTTATGCTTATGCAAGAATTCAAAGTATTAGTCGGCAAGGAAATATTAATTTTGACGAGTTAGGAACAGATGCAAAAATTAGGTTGCAGGAACAAACAGAATTGGTGCTAGCCAAGCATCTATTACAGCTTGGTGATGTGATTAATAATGTTGAGTCGGATTTGCTGCCTAATCGTCTTTGTCTGTATTTATATGAATTGAGTGAGAAGTTTAATCAATTCTATCATCAGTGCCCTGTACTGAAAGCAAAGGAAGCTGTAAGAATATCCAGATTGGCTCTTTGTGGTATAACAGCTAGGACTCTGAAACTGGGATTATCTTTGTTGGGTATTCCAGTATTGGATAGGATGTAAATCATTTATAGTAAGCAGTTTAGTGCCTGGATCTTTTATTTATAAGTACTAAAGTGCTTACTAAGAAATGAATTTAGGCTGTTTTTACAGTCTTTATACTTTTAGTGTTCCTGAGATTTAATAGACTAAAGTATCTTGGAGTTTAAAAAATGAGCAATTAGGCATTAGCCAGTGCGATCGCAATTTTGTACAATTCGTTTCTGATATTCTTCTTCTTGAAGTAAATCTTGACTACTCTGAACTCTATCTAAAAATACGATACCATCAAGATGATCGTACTCGTGCTGAAAGATCCGAGCGACAAAATCTGTTAACTTTTGGCTGGACAATTTGCCATCCCTACTAGTATACTCTACCTCGATTGTCTGATACCTGGGGACTAAACCTCGAATACCAGGAATACTCAAACAACCTTCCCAATCTTTGACCATTTTCTCGGAGTGGGCAATAATTCGTGGATTAATCATAGCTGTTGGTTTCATTTCTGGGGCATTGGGATACCTGGGATTGGGACGAGAAGCTACAATAAACAAACGATAGGATGCCGAAACTTGAGGTGCAGCAATGCCCACACCATTTTTACCAGTAGCGGTTAAGATTAGAGCATCGATTAGTTGTTGGAGGTGTTCATCTTGAATATTATGAATAAATTGGGCTGACTGTCGTAAGATGGGGTTTCCTATCTGGGCGATTTCTAGAGATTGATTCATAAAGGATGGCACTTGAACGGAATTATCACAATTTTAGCTGACCAGAAGAGAATGTGGAATGGGGAGTAAGGCATAGAGAATAGGCGAGAGAAGAAATAATTCTATATAGCACTAGCTTTCGTCGATTAGGAAATCCTAAAAGGCTAGAATCCTCTGAGAGTAAGCATTGTGTGACTTTTGAATAGGTGAATGGCTGACTTTCCTATAAATTCTGTAAACTATCTAAATTATGAGAAAAAATGGAAAAAAAGATCTAAATTAATCCAGAAAAAAATAAAATAGAGGAACCATTATGGAAACTTCCCCGGAAAAGCTTTGGACTCAGGTACTGGAGAGATTGCAGTTACAATTAAGCAGACCAACTTTTGAAACTTGGCTCAAGACGACTAGTGTGCAGCAGATGGAGAATAACTGTTTAGTAATTCATACTCCCCATCCTTTTGCTCGTAATTGGTTGCAGAAATATTATATTAAAACAATTGCTGATGTCGTGCAAGATATTTTGGGTTATCCGCTAGACATTTACTTAACTGTCACCGCAGAGGACGAAAACTATACCATCGGTGATACGAATATGGCTTGGTCATTTCCGATTAGCCCAAACAATTCAGAAACTGGCTCAAATCAACTACCAAAACCCAGTAAATTAAATCCAAAGTATGTTTTTTCTCGCTTTGTTGTTGGTTCAAATAATCGGATGGCACATGCTGCTTCTCTGGCAGTAGCAGAATCACCGGGAAAAGAGTTTAATCCACTATTTTTGTGCGGTGGTGTGGGTTTAGGAAAAACCCATTTAATGCAGGCAATCGGTCACTTTAGGCTGGAGAATTCACCAGAAGCACAAATATTTTATGTATCTACAGAGCAATTTACTAACGATCTAATTTCAGCTATTAGAAATGATAGTATGCAGAGTTTTCGAGAACATTATCGAACTGCTGAAGTACTCCTAGTAGATGACATTCAGTTTATTGAAGGAAAAGAATATACTCAAGAAGAATTTTTTCACACATTCAATACATTGCACGAAGCAGGGAAGCAAATTGTTTTGGCATCGGATCGCCCTCCTAGCCAAATAACTAGTTTGCAAGAGCGTCTCTGTTCCCGTTTTTCTATGGGTTTAATTGCGGATATTCAACCTCCCGACTTGGAAACTAGAATGGCAATTTTGCAAAAAAAAGCTGAGTATGAAAATATGCGCTTACCTCGATCGATAATTGAATATATTGCCACTCAATATACCTCTAACATTCGGGAGCTAGAAGGAGCTTTAATTCGTGCAGTGGCTTATGTATCAATTTCGGGTTTACCGATGACTGTCGAGAGTATTTACCCCATTTTAAATCCACCTGTACAGGTAATAAAAACTTCATCAGAGGTGATTTTAGCGACAGTGGCAAATACATTTAATGTACCAATTGAAGACTTAAAAGGAAACTCCAGACGGAGAGAAATTAGTTGGTCCCGGCAAATCGCTATGTATTTGATGCGACAGCATACTGACTTAAGCTTACCGAGAATTGGCGAAGAATTCGGCGGGAAAGATCATACAACTGTGATCTATAGCTGTGATAAAATTGCTCAGATGCGGGAAAAAGATGCGGCATTAGACAGAAAACTACGCCAACTTAGCGATCGCATTAACCTAGCCACTAAAACCCAAAACCCAAGCTAAACTCTAATCCTCGCGGCAGGAAGCATCTTGTCTTCTACACTCCTTTTCACGTTGGCGAAGCACAAGAGCAAGGAGAGAAACCAGATTTCTCGAAGAAACCAGATAAAGCCAATTTCTTTAAGAAACCAGCTTACTAGGATATACTTCATCGTGAAAACCGCTATACTAACAAGCGGCTACTGACAGGTCAGAAAGCCACAATCTATCACAAATGCGAATGACAATCTCCACTCATCAAGTTCCCATTCCCCATGTTCAGACGAAGATAAGTATAAATGCCTTGTGGAAAACTTATCTGAGTTTTCCACAGGTTTTTCCACAGATAGTTCACCCCATGAGTTGAACGCGAGTAACCATTCTTTTGATTGAATTCCTCATGAAGTTATTGCTCAAAACTATAAGCTATCAGGAGTTAGGCTTGAAGAATTACCCTTGATGACTAGTGATAGCTAACTTCCCGCTACGATGATTACTTTCCTCTTCAAGCATTAACTACCGAGAGTAAAGAGAAGTTTTCCACATTTTCCACACAGTCTTGATTATTTCTGATTGGCATTTTTATGAAACTGGTTTGCAAGCAAAGCGATCTCAATAGTAACCTTTCACTAGTAAGTCGCGCTGTCCCCTCGCGCCCCACCCATCCGATACTGGGAAATGTCTTATTAACGGCAGATGAGGAAAAATCGCGAGTACTCCTCACAGGTTTCGATCTCAGTATGGGAATTCAAACTAGCTTTACGGCTAACGTAACCACAGGAGGTGCGATCGCAATTCCTGCTAAACTTTTCAATGATATTGTCTCCCGCCTCCCAGATGGAGAAATTACCTTGGCAGAAAACATGGGAGAATCCGATAGTGAAGATGAAGTCAATAGTGTAATTGTCACCTTAACATCTAAATCCGGACGTTACCAAATGCGAGGTATGACTCCAGATGAATTTCCCGAACTTCCAGAAATTGAAGCCAGCTCTGCTATTCAACTACCAATTAAAGCCTTAACGGAAGGATTCCGTGGTTCTTTGTTTGCTACCAGTGCAGATGAAACCAAACAGGTACTAACGGGAGTACATCTCATTGTAGATCGAGATAAGCTTGAATTCGCTGCCACTGATGGGCATCGACTTGCCGTTGTAGAAAACACTAATTGGCAAGGAGAAGATGGGGAAGAAGATGAGGAAGAAGAAAGTTCTCAGCTCAATTTACCCTTTGAATTAACTCTACCAGCCAGGGCGTTACGAGAGTTAGAGCGGATGTTAGGAATGCGTCAATCAAGCGATAGTACAGGTGAAGAAGTATCCTCCACAGTAGCGCTAAAATTTGAGGAAGGTCAAATTGTTTTCCAAAGTGGAGATCATCGTTTAACCAGTCGTACTTTAGAAGGTCAATATCCAGCTTACCGTCAACTTCTTCCCAGTCAATTTGAGCATCAGATTCAGATTGACAGGCGTAATTTACTCAGTGCAGTGGAAAGAATTGCCGTATTAGCCGATCAAAAGAATAATGTAGTTAAGTTTAGTATTGATAGTTTAAACCAAACCATAGATTTATCAGTCGAAGCACAAGATGTTGGCAGCGGTACTGAGTCAATGTCGGCTGAAATAAGTGGAGAAAGTCTTGATATTGCCTTTAATGTCAAGTATTTGATTGATGGATTAAAGGCACTATCTACTTCTCATATTTCTCTAGAAATGAATTCAGCTAATAGCCCTGTAATTATCACCCCTATTGGTGGAACTAAAATGACTTATTTGATTATGCCTGTGCAAATTAGAACATAGTTGGTTATTGGTTGGTTATTGGCAATCACTTATTTCTTTTTAGTTAATTTGGAGAAAAAAATAACTTTATAGCGCTACGCATTAAGGTTAGGACATATT
>DOIX01000276.1:6737-7013 GCA_003511885.1 Cyanobacteria bacterium UBA11153 | reverse complement strand
CTACGCATTAAGGTTAGGACATATTCTTAATCTCCGTTATTCTTAATTCAGGATTCAAGTTGAAACAACATCCTAACGTCTGTTGGTAGTGCTATATTAGTTATTAGTTGTTGGTTACTAAAAAAAAACTAACAACCATAGGACTTATGCCGTGATTCTAGCAATAGTGGATGATGCGTTAGCTTGAGCGTAACGCACCCTACAGATAGATGCTTTGGTAAGTCCTCAACCAATAACTAGGGCTTGCTGAATAAGTCTTTTCGTGAGGATGGGGTG
>DOIX01000276.1:0-6433 GCA_003511885.1 Cyanobacteria bacterium UBA11153 | reverse complement strand
GGTGTAACTCTTATTCCTGGTACTTTTCCCGACTGAAGACAGCACTCGAAGCTAATTATTGTCAAGGTTAATGACTTATACAGTAAGCCCTAACTAATAACTAACAATCAACAACTAATAAGGCTTAACAGGAATCTCTACAATCATTTCTGTACCTTTACCAGGTTGAGAAACACAAGTAAGTTTACCCCCGTGTTTTTCGACTACAATCTGATAACTAATAGACAAACCCAAACCAGTACCACTCCCCACAGGTTTGGTAGTAAAAAATGGATCGAATATATGCTGGCAAACCTCCTCACTCATACCGAGGCCATTATCAGCAATTCTAATGATAACAGATGGAGATGTTTCATTTTGACTTAAGGAAGTACGGATAGTAATAATTCTTGGGAAAGGTTGTGTTTCCACTGCATCAATAGCATTACTTAATAAATTCATAAATACTTGATTTAATTGACTAGCATAACAGACAATATTAGGTAGTTTACCGTAATCTTTAATAGTCTCAATACCAGGCCGTTCGCTTGTACATTTGAGACGATGGTGTAAAATTAGGAGAGTGTTATCAATCCCATCATGAATATCTACAGGTTTTAGATTTGATTCATCCAATCTAGAAAAGCTGCGTAAAGAGACAACTATCTGGTGAATGCGCTCAGATCCTACCTTCATCGATTTCATTAATTTAGGCCAATCTTCTATCAAAAAATTTAATTCAATTTCCTCAATTAACTGGCTAATTTCTTGCGGACAATCTGGATAAGTTTTCTGGTATAATTTAATCAGACGAATTAGGTTGTGTGCGTATTCAGTAGCCGGATCTAGATTGCCCAAAATAAAATTAACTGGATTGTTGATTTCATGTGCCACTCCAGCAACCATTTGGCCCAAACTAGACATTTTTTCTGATTGAATTAGGTGGGCTTGGGTGCGTTTTAATTCTTCTAAAGTGATTTCTAGCTGATGGGCTTTTGCTCGTTCCCTTGCTTCTGCTAGCTTACGCTCTTCTATCTCTTGTTGCAAGATAATATTTTGGTTTTTCAGTTGCTTTTGCAGATTCTGAAGCGTTAATTGATTATTAATCCTAGCCAAAACTTCTTCACTCTGAAATGGCTTGGTGATGTAGTCTACCCCACCAACAGCGAAAGCTTCAACTTTATCAGATACTTGATCCAAAGCGCTTAAAAAGATGACGGGAATCTCACAGGTTTGGGGATTAGATTTCAGATGCTGACAAACTTCATACCCACTCATCTGGGGCATATTAATATCCAGCAAAATCAGATCTGGTTTGGCCATTTCTACCCCTTGAAGAGCAAATTTACCACTGAGGGCTTTTCTGACTTGATATCCTTGAGATTGGAGCATAGTAGATAGCAATCTCAAGTTATCTGGTGTATCATCAACAATTAAGATATTCGCTTTTAAAGATTCCTGTGGCTGGTGATTCATTAGGATTTAATTTTTAATCTATACGTTATGATATGTAATTTACTAATGCTCAGTTTGAAATTCTACATTAGACGCTTAAGTATTAGCAAGGCAAGCTATTTATTTTCGCATATTCTGTTATTTTTGTTCATTCAATTAAGCAGTTCAACAATAATATCTAGACGAAAATTATCAACTAATTCGATGAGCTTTCTTGCTAGATTTATCTCATTCTCTGGAATTTTCTCAATTAATTCTATCACTAACTGATCGTCCATAGCCAGTGATGACTGATAGAGTGCTTCTACCCAATCGGGTGGCATAGAAATCAAATCTTCTCTTGTCAGCTTTAACGAGTCTAAAAATTGATAATTTTTAGTAGTTAAAGTTGTTTGAAGATCGGTATCATAAACATAATTAACTCCTAGATGTTCGGATATTTTTTTGAGAAGTATTTCCTCCCGAAAAGGTTTTCTAATAAAATCATCGCAACCAGATTCTAAAATAGATTGCTCTTGCTCCTCAAATGCACTAGCTGTTAGAGCAATAATTGCTGTCTTGTCTCCATCTGGTAATTGCTTAATTTGTTTAGTCGCCTGATATCCATCCATAACTGGCATACAAATATCCATCAAAATCAAATGAGGTTGCCAGCTCTGCCACAGCTTCACAGCTTCTTCTCCATTGGCAGCTTCTCGAATTTCAAATCTTAAACGGGAGAGCATTTTTAATAAAAGCTGACGATTTTCTAATACATCTTCAACAATCAGAATCCGATATTGGGGTTGATTTGGTTCTAATTCAATAACTCGATCGAGAGTATCTCTTGTCTCAACATCTGCCAAATCTGCGAGATTAACAATAATTTTAAAACTAAAAATTGAACCTCGATCTGGGGTACTTTTAACGCTAATATCTCCTCCCATTAACTTGACAAATTGGCGGCTAATGGCTAAACCCAAACCCGTTCCTTCCATAGATTTGCGACCTGTTTTAGTTTGAACAAAGGGATTAAATAATGTGCTTAATTCATGGGGGTCGATCCCTGGTCCTGTATCTTCTACTTCAAAGGTGATGGTTGTTAATTCTGGGTTGTTAGCTATGAGCTTTCCGTTGTGAGTTATTACTTTTTGTTTGTTATTATCTATGAGCATATTTGCTGTTGAACTCTCCACTCCCACACGAAGAATCACCATACCTTTCTGAGTAAATTTAATCCCGTTACCTAGTAAATTAAGTAGGACTTGACGTAATTTACTTTCGTCAGTGCATATATATTGTGGAATAGCTGAGTCTCTTTCAAACTTAAGCTGTAATCCTTTAGAATTAGCTTTGAGTACCAACATCTCTTCTAAAGAGTCTAGGAGCCAATATAAATCGAAACATACTTTGTTTAAAGCCATTCTACCTGCTTCAATTTTAGACATAGATAAAACATCATTAATTAACTCTAGTAAATGTTCGCCAGAACGATTAATAATTCCTAAGTGTTCTCGCTGTTCTTCAGTTAAAGAATCATCATAAGCGAGAATCTGACTAAAGCCAAGAATAGCATTTAAAGGAGTCCGAAGTTCGTGACTCATAGAAGCCAAAAAGTCACTTTTAGCACGATTAGCCATTTCGGCTGCTTCTTTGGCTTTTTCTAGCGCTACCTCAGATTGTTTCCTTTCAATGACAAGGGATGAAAGTCTGGCTAGAGATTCGATTGCTGCCAATTCTCTGGGCTCTGGCGATCGCACTTCGGTAAAATACAAGGCAAATGTGCCCAATACTTTACCATTCTCGGATAAAATCGGCTCAGACCAACAAGCCCTCAAGTTATGAGACAATGCCAAATGCCTGAATGCCGTCCACAATGGACTATTGGCAATATCTTCTACAATAGTTCGCTTGCCAAAATAAGCTGCTGTACCACAAGATCCTACATTTGGACCAATTAACAATGGATTAATTGCTTGAATCATCGCTGTAGGAATCTTCGGCCCGACAAATGGACGCAAATGATCTCCATCATCTTCCATCAGGAGAATTGAAGAATACATTTGAGGATTTAAACAATCTACTTGATGCGTCACTTCCAGAAAAACATCATGTAATGATTTACCCTGAGTTACCATTTCCAGAACCGTTTTCTGTACTTTATCCAGCCATTCTCTCTGCTTACGTTCGGTAATATCTACTGCAATTGAAGCACATCCGAATATGGAACCATCTCGATCTAGTAGAGGTGCATTATACCATTCACAAAAAATATTTTTTCCAGCTTTATTAATGTTTTCAATAATGTTATGATACCCACCTTGCTGAGTAAGTAATTGATCCCAGGTTCGATAAATTTCTCCTCGCGTATTTTCGGAAATAATTTGTGAAAAGCCTTGAGAACCAATCATTTCTGCTCTACTGTAGCCAAAAATAGATTCAGCCGCTTGATTCCACTCCATCACTTCCCCATTAGTATTCCATTCAATAATAGCTAGAGGTGCATTTTGGAGTAAAAAAGATAGTTTCTGTTCGCTGGATCGCAGTTTTTGTTCTGCGTGCTTGCGGGGTGTAATATCTTGAAGGGAACCAACCATCCGTTGAGGTTTTTCCTCTTCATATAGGGTTTGTCCCCGTACTAAAATCCATTTGTAACTTCCATCTTTACAGCGAAGGCGATATTCATCTATGTAGAGTTTTGTCCTTGTATTTAGATGAGCGCGTAACTTTTGTACTACCCTATCCATATCATCTGGATGAACATTTGATTGCCATTGATTAAAATGGAGATTTACATCGCGATTTGCATAACCTAGCATTTCTCGTAACCGTCCCGAAATAAAGGCTTCATTAGTTTTAATATTCCAGTCGAAAATCCCATCATTATTACCTTCCAAAACTAGCTGCCAGCGTTCCTCACTCTTCTTCAGTGCTTCCTCTGCTAATTTTCTCTGAGTAATATCAGTTTGTACCCCAATATAATGAGTTAATTTACCTTGGCTATCCAAAACAGGCGTAATGGATAATTCATTCCAAAATAGTTTCCCATCCTTCCGATAATTTCGTAAAATAAATTGCCCTTCTCTGCCTTCTGCAATAGTACGGCGTAATTCATTAATAACGGATTGCTTGGTATCTTTTCTTTGTAGAAATCTAGGATTTTTACCAATTACTTCATCCCGACTATAACCTGTAATCCTTTCAAATCCAGAATTGACATAAACAACTGGACGATCCGGTGCTTGAGAATCGGTAATAATAATACCGTTGTTTGCTACTGCGATCGCTCTCTCCAATAATCGTAACTTTGATTCTGCCTCTTGCCGCCGCATTTGTGCTTGATTTTCAGCAATCACTCTTCCTAAACTTTGAGCCATCAATTCAATCAATTCTTTCTCCCGATTGTTAAATTTTTGATCTCTAATCTGAGGAGAATAGAAATTGAGCGTACCGTAAATTTGTCCATTAACAAATATAGGAGTTCCGATATAAGATTCTAGTTTAAAACTTAGTTCTATTGCAGATTGCTCTATTTGTTTAAGCTTGCCAATATGAGCGTAGGCAATAGTCTTTTTTAGCTGGACTACTGTGCGAGAATAGGCATCAAGTAAGTTCAGTTTAAAATTGCTTTTCGATATCCGATCGTTAGATACAATAGCAATTATTTTATCCTCAAAATCATTAATACTACTGATAGTTCCAGTCGAAAACCCCAAAATATGGCATCCTGTCTGGAGATAATCTGCAAAAATATCTTCAATTTTATGATAAATTGTAGTATTTAAACGATGTAATTGTTTGAGATCTCCGCTAAATCTGGCTAGAACTTGAGATTTATTTTTTAATTTAATCTCTATCTTCTTTCGGATTTCTACTTCTTTTTGTAACTGGCTATTTTGTGATTTCAATTGTCTAGATAGTTTCTGAAGTGTCAATTGATTTTCGATTCTTGCGACAATTTCTTCTACCTGAAAGGGTTTTGTTATGTAGTCAACTCCACCTACTTGAAATGCTTTGACTTTATCAAAAGTTTGGTTTAATGCACTCAAGAAAATTATGGGAATGTCTGAGGTATTTGAGTCGTATTTTAATCGCTGGCACACTTCATATCCATTCATATTAGGCATCATAATGTCAAGCAAGATCAAATCAGGTGGTGATTCTTTTACCGCATTTAATGCTAGTTGACCAGAAATAGCTCGTTGGGTTTTATATCCCCTGTCGGCTAGTATCTTTGATAAGAATCTGAGATTATCTGGTTGATCGTCAACGATGAGTATTTTGGTGGATTGATTATTCATTGTGATTGGTGATTGGTTGTATTGATCTATTGAATGGTGGCTGGATCGTTCTTCATGACAAATTTAAACTGATTCTTTCTATTACAGTAGATATCTCCCATAAATAATCTCAAGATATTTTATCTATGTAGGGGCGAAGTAAAAGGGCAAGCAACGATCGCTGAAAACCATAGATATTGTACCCTTTTGCTTCACCCTTTCCACGATCTCGAAACACGCTATATACTATAGTTTATATTTTGGATATGTCTAATCATTAGCGAGATGGTCATGTAGTTCACATAACACAGAATTCCTAAGATTTAGATCTTTTAAGCCTTTCTCTAACAAATCGATAATTTTATTAACCTCACTAATGACAATATCAAGAGGGTATAATTTACTACAAAGATAGGCATTTTAGGGAGGAGCTGTTACAAATCCCTCCATCCCAATTAGCACCCGATTATATTTATCCAATGCCACAATTGCTTCTGGTTGATAGCATTTGGCTATATTTGCTAGAGAGATCCCTTGCCCATAGAATTCTAGCTTTAATAAAGATTGTACGCTATCATCCACCATGGCACGATTGGGTCGAAATTGGGAGTGGAGAGTGGGGGGGAGGGTTGAGTTTTAAATTTCTCCCTATCCCCCTGCCCCCTGCACCCACTCCCTATTCCCTATTCCCTATTCCCTACTCTCTCTATTTATAGTAACCGCCACATCGGTTAAGGCAT
>DOIX01000033.1:21692-25799 GCA_003511885.1 Cyanobacteria bacterium UBA11153 | reverse complement strand
GAGTTACACCCCTGAAAATTCAGACAGTTTTTCACGGAAACTCGAAAATTGTGCCACACAAAAAAAACCATACCCCACACCAAAAAACCCACACCCCACACCCTCCCCTCACGAAAAGACTTTTTCAGCAAACCCTAAGTAATACCGCTCCTCTCTGGTGTATTTCTAGATTAAATAGATGAAAATCATTTAATTTATTTAAGATCGAATGGAATATTTCTTTCAACCAAGTAGCATCATTTTATTCTCCCACTAATCGCCTAATTTCATCTGGTGATAATTGTGTCATTTGAGCAACTTGCTCGATTTCTAAACCAGAAGTTAATAACTGCTCGACGAGGGAGCGCAATACTGACTCAACTTGGGTACGAGCTTGTCTTTCTTCTGCTAATGCTGCCTCTGTTTGTTGTAAGGTAGCCTCTGTTTGTTGTAAAGCAGCATCTAACTCGCCATAAGTCTTTAAAAATTCTCCCGTTTCTGGATCTTTAAATCTCAATTCTCCATAAACTATGTGCAACTCTAATCCCAATACTTCACTCCATACCCAAAAATTATCAAATGCAGTTCCCCGAGCCGGAATAGTTTGATATTGTCCATTTATTAGATGCAATCCTTGTAAGATGGGATTGAGATAGTCTCCTGAAGGATCGTATTGAAAATATTCAACTACTCCTAATTTTTGATAGATTTCTGGTTTTGTTTTTTGGTCTTTATCTTGGGTCGTTTTTGAGGTTATTTCTAAGATAAAATTGGGAGAAATCCCGTTTTCTTCCCAAATTTTATAATTATCTCTTTGACGCTTGTTTACTCCAAATACGACATAGACATCTGGGGCTACTACTGCATCTTTATTACCTGGTTCATAATAAACAAAAGAATTAGCTGATACATAGACATTTGGTCGATTTTGAAAGTAAATCTCCAGGACTTCTACGCTATAAATCATGTAAAATCGGGTGATGTCACTTTCTGCCATCGCTTCTCCGTCACTGCTGGGGTATTCAATTGGAGCGGTTTCAATTGGAGATAATACTGACATTTTTTCTCTCTCCTGTAAATCGGGCTTGTTGAATAAGTCGGAGGATGTCAAGTTTGTACATTTGCTTGCCAACCTGACATCCCTTCAATTTAAGATTTTACGTCACCCAAAATGAGCCGTTGTCGATGAATATGTAATACCTGAAATTCTCGCCCTACCACTTGCTCTAACATATAGATAAAATGGTCAGGTCGTAACATTGTACCGTCATTGCGACAACTCCCCACATAGCGCAAAATAACCGCATCTTCTCCTTGATTTACTTGAGATTCAACTACTTCTAACTCAAAAATGCGATCGCGCAAATTTACTTTACTCTTTTTCCCCGATTTTGTCTTATGTTCCCATTCAATTACTTCAGTAGCTAACACCTTCTCAATCCAAGTTTTCCACCTCTCCCCCAACCCCTCTCCTACTAGGAGAGGGGAGTCTGACTCCTCCTTGTCTTGGTAGAAAATAGTGGACTCATACTCCCCCCTTCCCTTGTAGGGAAGGGGGGCTGGGGGGGTTAGGTTTTCCACAACCACAGTCAGGAAATATTCGGCTGCCTCCAATATTTGAGTACTCGCAGCCCCCTTCAAATCAACCTCTTCAACGCGATAAACTGGAATATCTGAAGGTAACTGCGATCGCAACTTTTCGCGAAATTCCTCAATATCTATGGGTTTAATCAACTCGAAATCCACAATTTCACCGCTACTCGAAACTCCCAAAGATAAAGCACTTGCGATCGCAATTCGCGGGCTAGGATGATAACCACCAGTAAAAGCAATTGGTAAGGAGGCACGTCTGACAGCGCGATCGAATAATCTTACCATATCTAAATGACTCAAAAATGTCATATCTCCCAATTTGCCAAACCAAACGCGCAGTCTTTGGGCTTTCTTGGTTTCTGGGGTAAATTCACCTGCAAATTCGGGAATTGGTAGTGGTTGGTAAACTATATTATGACCAAAATCTGTCCCGCAAACACCACAATGGGAACAACCATCAAATGAACAATCGGGAACGGTTGCTGCTGCTAATGCCTTTTGTAAATCAGCAATGAGCCAATTTTTATCAATTCCTGTATCAATATGGTCCCAAGGAAGTGGAGAGTGGAATGAGGAATAGGAAGTAGAAATTTTGTTCTCTGTTTCCTGTGGCTGGGTTTGTGGGTTTAGGGAATCTGAAGATTGAAAAACATTCCATTCACCATTTTCCACTTGGCGATATTTCCAGGTTAAACCAGATTCTGCGATCGCACTTCCCCAAGCTGTAAAGGCTTTCTCTAAGTTATCAAACCAGGCATCCATTCCTGCACCTAATTCCCAGGCGCGACGCACTACTGTGGCTAATCGTCTGTCGCCTCTCCCGATAAAGTCTTCCATGGCGGAAATTCTGATATCGGTATAATTTACCTTGACACCTTTAACTCGGCGAAATGCTTCTCTGAGTAATTGTTGTTTCCGGGCAAATTCTGAAGTAGATACGGAATGCCATTGAAAAGGGGTGTGAGGTTTAGGAGTAAAATTGGAAATAGTAATCGTAAAATTGAGTCTTTTTCTGCCCTGTGCCCTACATTCTTGCTGCAACCAAGCTACAGTTTCGGCTATCCCCAATACATCTTCATCCATTTCACCGGGTAAGCCAATCATAAAGTAGAGTTTAATTTTATCCCACCCTTGTTCAAAGGCAGTTTTGACACCGCGTAGCAATTCTTCATTAGTTAACCCTTTATTGACAATATCGCGCATTCTTTGGGTTCCCGCTTCGGGAGCAAATGTCAAGCCACTTTGCCGCGTACCTCCTAGAATATTAGCAATATTTTCATCAAATCTATCTACCCTTTGGCTGGGTAAAGACAGGGAAATATTATCGTTTTTTAAGCGATTTTTGATTTCCATCCCTACGGCTGGTAAAGCTAAATAATCGGAACAACTTAAAGATAGTAAAGAAAACTCATTATATCCAGTCGCCCGCATTCCTTTTTCGATAGCTTCCACCACTTTTTCGGGTTCCACATCTCTTGCAGGGCGAGTCAACATTCCCGGTTGGCAAAAGCGACAGCCGCGAGTACATCCCCGCCTTACTTCTATTTTTAAACGATCGTGTACTGTTTCTATATATGGCACTAATCCGATCGAATATTCTGGAATAGGAGTCGCCACCCGCCGCAAAATTCGTGGTGGCACATCGGGGCGATTGGGATGGACAGAGCCATCTTCTGCCATATCATAGAATTGGGGGACATATACTCCAGGAATTTGGGATAAATCTAACAGTAATTCTTCCCGACTTAACCCTGCTGCCTTCCCTTCTTCTATAACTAAACCAATTTCCGGTAATAATTCTTCCCCATCACCCAAAGCAATAAAATCAAAAAAGTCGCAATATGGCTCCGGATTAGATGTCGCAGTTTGTCCCCCAGCAAATATGAGAGGAAATGGAGAGTTTTCTGGAGAATTTATCGATTTTGCCGATAAGTTATCTGGTAAACCTGCCGCCAGATTTCTTTCTCGCCAAGTTAAAGGAATCCCGGCTAAATCTAGCATTTCCAAAATATTAGTTGCCCCCAATTCATAACTGAGGCTGAAACCAAGGATATCAAAATCAGTCAGGGCGCGGCGATTTTCGACAGCAAATAAAGGAGTTTTTGTTTCTCGTAATTTAGCAGCTAAATCTCGTGCAGGTAAATAAGCGCGATCGCACAATTGCCGAGGTTGGGCATTCAAAATATTATAGAGAATAATATGCCCTAAATTAGAAGAACCAACTTCATATATTTCTGGATAAGTCAACACCCACCGTACTTTGGCGCTATCCCACGGTTTGTGGACTGCACCTAACTCATTCCCCAGGTAACGGGCTGGAGTCATAATGTCTTTAGTCAGTATATCTGCGATCGCGATCGTCATGGTGGAAGTTTCCCTGCTGGTTTGCCTTTAGTCTTATCAATTTTAGCGATTATCTGGCGATCTGGCTAAGTACTCGGAGGGCGATTAAATTCAGCCCGGTCAATTTTCAGAATCTAAGGAGGCATGAATTTGCTAAATTATGGGAAGTACTATAGCAGTGGACAGTTGACA
>DOIX01000033.1:11473-21434 GCA_003511885.1 Cyanobacteria bacterium UBA11153 | reverse complement strand
TTCCGCTTCTCTTCATGATGTTATTGATGTCTTAACCGATGTGGCGGTTGCTATATCTGGCAAATTGTCCATATAATTGATTTTATATAAAGGTTGAAAAAGATGCGAGAAATCTTAGAGGCTATGTATCATAGTTATGGTTTTGACAATGTGATGGGAATAGCCTATTGTAATAAATTTTTGAATGAGTTAAGCAGTTATAGATTTGCAGAAATATTTGTATTTCAAGCTAAAAGATATCAGTTACGCTATGTTTTTGATTTTCTTCTGTCAACCCCTTCTCTCTGGCTTCACTTATCAGATATAGAGTGGATCGACATTATGAATTATATGAATCCTCGACCATATCCCCTGAAATTGAGCCTCGATAATGGGTATTTTGCAGATATACATTTTCTAGCTAAGTACATTCGAGTTAATTCCATTGAAGTATTTCTGCGTCAGGAGAACTTTAGAGACTTAGACAAAAAATATGTAATTCAGTATTGTCAAAGAGACATATATTCCTTGTTAGTCGATGAAATTGACTTAGAAGATTTGGATGGAGACTACTTTGTAAGTAAGGAAGAAATAGAAAATCTTCAATCTCGGCTCACTTCTGGTGGTATTTTTAGTCCTTTTAATTTCGATGAAGATGAACTGATCGATTATTTGAAAACCGAAATAATCGTTATGAGTTCATCATAAAACCAAAAAATATGCGAGATAAAAGAAGTACATCACCTGAAAATCTCCAATATCGCCTAGAAGCGACTGGATTGAAGCTCGCCGCCATACCGAGGATCAAAAGGAGATAGAGCGGGATTTGTGAAGTTTTTTATCTCATTGGCATCCTTTAGCACATTTACCTCTAAAATTAACTAAACTCCCGAATTCAAGAGGAGAGAGCCTCATGAGTTCCCGCAGACGCATCCAGAAAAAAAATTCCTTCTCACCCAATCCAAATCCCAATCCTCTCCAAAGTCGTGGTTTGGGCAACGGGAAGAAAATCAGGGAACCAAAATTACCCACAACTAGCGACATATTGCGGACACGTCCATTTGCGCCTCGTAACCAGGATCTATCGACACCAAAGGATACTCGCCCCTTTTCAGAAAAGACAAAAGGGGCAGAATTTGCTTACAACGGGTTTACTATTCCATCTTATGCACCTTCTACAGCAGTCCAACGAGAGGAAGAAGTAGAAGAAAATAGCCAAGAGCAAGCCGAAGATGAGATTAGTGCAGCTAATATTTATGTATTTGCACCCTCCACCCCACCACTACCAATCCAGAGAGAGGAAGTGGGAGAAGAAGAGGTAGAGGAACAGGGGGAAGTAGGGATACAAGAGCAACACCTGCAAGCACCACCAGATGATGGGAAAATTCAGCGGTTGTGTGATGAGTGTGCAGCCGAAAAATCAGAGGAAAAAGACAGAGAAATCATTCAGACTAAAGCAGAAATACCTGGTATTAGTGGTGAAAATTTCAACAAAAATCTCTTCAAGCCAGTACCATTAAATAAACAGTCTCATACCGGACAAAATTCCCTTCTGCCATCAGGAGGATTGCCAAACTTCTTAAATAAAAATGTTAGTGGATTGTTACTGACGAAAAAAATCCCTAATCCACTGCCACAGGGAGAAGTTTCATCACCAGCAACTCCAGATATAAAACCAGAGACAGAGATTACTACTTCTCAAGTAGAAGCTAAACCAGCAACAACTTCAGAAACCAAACCAGCACCATCCCTTACGACTCCTCAAGTAGAAGCTAAACCAGCAATAACTTCAGAAACTAAACCAACACCATCCCTTACTAGTCCTCAAGTAGAAGCTAAACCAGCAACAACTTCAGAAACAAAACCAGCACCAGAAGTTGATACTCTCAAATCTGCAATCAAGCCAGCACCAACTTCAGAAACAAAACCAGCACCAGAAATTGCTACTCCTCAATCAGGAGTAACCCCAGCACCGACTTTAGAAACAAAACCAGCACCAGAAATTGCTACTCCTCAATCAAAAGTAACACCAGAATCAACTACTCGTGGAGGTGAAACGCAACAACAACCCCAGAAAAAAACGGCTGAAACTAATGCAAATAGTGAGCAAAAAGTAGAAACAAAAAATAATAGTGCTGTAGCTGTTCAAGTACCTGATTTAGCTCAAGCCAATCAGGGTGATTCGTTGAATGATATATGGCAACAACAGCAGAATCAGATGAACAATGCTGGTAATAATGTTGCCCAAAATATCGACCCGAATCAACAACCTAAAGCGGCATTAGAACAAGCCTTACAACAAGCACAACAAAAAATTGCTGCTATTCCCCAACCAGGGACAAATATACCAAAATCTCAACCATTACCTCAGCCGCAAGTTGAGCAGATTGAAAAACCTGCTACAGAAACTCCTCAAGTTACAGAAATTCCTCAAGTTAAAGATGTTACTACCGAAGCTTCCCCAATAATAGAAAAACCAGCAGAAGTTGCTCCTGTTGAACCTAATCAAAAAGCAAATCCTCAGCCTGTTACTGAAAATCCAGCACAAGCTGAACCCCAAGAAATAAAGCAAGCTAACCCTCAAGCCGGAAAAGCACAACCAGAGGATAAAGTATCTCCTAAAACTGAACCTGCACCTCAAGTAGAAGTTAAGGAAACTGTTGAAACTACAGCTAAAGAAACTGAACCGCAAGCAATTGAAACTCCTGAAGTTAAGGAACAACAAACCGCAGCGAAAGTTGAGGATGAAGTTAAATCGGCGGCACAATCTGTTCCAGATAAAGGGGCGGAAATTAATGGAAGTGTTAAACAAGCAGATGAACAGCAAGTTAAATCAGGTCAAGTTATTCAAAGAGATTTACTCGATAATCCCTTAGATTGGGCAAAAGGTATTTTAGATTCTCTCCAAGGGGATGCTTCTGCTAAGAAGAGTGAAATCCAAGGTGATTATGATAGCAAGCAATCTCAAGTAGATGGAACAAAACAAGATCAAGGGAATCAGTTAGATGGCGATAAAAATACTAAGAGTGGTGAGATTGATAATGATAAACAAGCTAAAGGGACTGAATTAGATACTGATAAGCAAGCTAAAGGGACTGAATTAGATACTGATAAGCAAGCCAAAGGTACCGAATTAGATACTGATAAACAAGCCAAAGCTACCGAATTAGATACTGATAAACAAGCCAAAGCTACTGAATTAGATACTGATAAACAAGCTAAAGGTACTGAATTAGAAGCTGATAAACAAGCTAAAGGTACTGAATTAGAAGCTGATAAACAAGCTAAAGGTACTGAACTTCAGACGGAAGTAGAAGTTAAAGGAAGTGAAGTAGAAACCGAAAGCCAAGCGAAAGGGACAGAATTACAAACCGATGCTCAAACCCAAGCGACTGAATTACAAGGTGAAGAGACAGGGTTAAAACAAGAAAATACTGCTAAACAGCAAGAGGTAGAAACACAAGTTACCGAGAAAGTAACCAATCTCGAAAATCAAGCTGTTGAGTCAAAAGGTGAGATTGAAAATAATTGGACAGAGTTAGAAAATAATGCAACTTCAGAAATGACTGCCCTGGAAACAGAAGCCCAGCAGTTTTCCCAAACTTATATGGCAAAAGCTGAAGGCTTTATCGCTAAACTTAATGGGGCTTCCGCAGGGGCAAAACAACCAGAAGCACAGGGCGATAATCAATTTATCCAAGCCAAAGTTGACGGGGCTTCAGGAGGCGTAAAACAACAAGGAAAAGGCAACGCTCAAAATCTACAAACAGAATGGCAAACCCTCAAAACCGAATCTGAATCAGTTTGGGCTAGTATTAAAAATAAGGTTGCGCCTGTCACCCAAAAAGTTGAACAGGGATGGCAATTAATTAGCCAAAAAGCTCAGAATATTGGCACACAACTACAACAAAAAGGGGAACAAGTTAAGACTTCCGTAAATGAGTCTGTTACGAATGTCGGGAATTATATTAATGAGAAATGGAATAGCTTAACTAATAAAGCATCACAAGGATGGACAAGCTTCCAAGGTAAAGTTGGGGAAGCACAAAACTGGGTTGGCGAAAAAGTTAATACTGCTAGCAGTTGGGCAACAGAAAAAGCCAGCGCCGCCACAAATTGGTTATCGGAAAAAGTTAATACTGCTGGTGCATGGGTTGATGAGAAAACAGGAGGTGCATTTAGTTGGTTAGGAGAAAAGGTTAATGGTGCAACCTCTTGGATAGGGGAGAAAGCCAATAGTGCCAAATCTTGGCTAGGTGAAAAAGTCAGTAGTGCGGGAACATTTATTACAGAAAAAGCTAGCGGTGCGACTTCTTGGTTAACAGAAAAAGGCAGCAGTGCGTTTAACTGGATGACAGAAAAAGGTGCAGCCGCTAAAAATTGGCTGACGGAAAAAGGCACAAGCGCTCTTAACGCAGTTAGTGAAAAAGCAGGTTCATTTGTAAGTGGATTACGGGAAAAAGGACAAAGTGCCGTTTCTGCTATCCAGTCTAAAGGAAGTTCAATTTTACAATGGCTTGGTAGTGCAGTTGGCTCCTTAGTTTCTGGGGTACAAGATAAAGCAGGTAGCGTTGTTTCTTGGTTGGGTGATAAGGTTTCCGGTGCTAAGAGTTGGGTACAAGAAAAAAGTTCAGGTGCATTAAGTTGGTTATCAGATAAAGCTTCGGGTGCGGTTAACTGGGTTCAAGAGAAAAGTTCTACAGGTTTAAGTTGGTTATCGGATAAGGCTGCTGGTGCGGTTAATTGGGTAGCAGATAAAGGTTCTCAAGGTTTAAGTTGGTTGCAAGAGAAAGGTACTGCTGTTGGTAATTGGGTTAAAGATAAAGGTTCTCAAGGTTTAAATTGGCTGCAAGAAAAAGGTGCTGCTGTTGGTAATTGGGTTAAGGATAAAGGTTCTCAAGGTTTAAATTGGCTGCAAGAGAAAGGTACTGCTGTTGGTAATTGGGTTAAGGATAAAGGTTCTCAGGCTTGGAATGGTGTTAAAAAGTTAGGAGAGTTGGGTGGTAATGCTCTGAAATGGGCTGGTGATGGGATTAAAGCGGGTTGGGATTGGACTAAGAATAAGGCTGGTGAATTTGGTAGTTGGGCGAGTGAGAAAGCATCACAAGGTTTAGCTTGGGCTGGCGATAAGTTATCTCAAGGTTGGCAATGGGTTAAAGACAAGTCCGGTGATGTATTTCAATGGGTTAAAGATAACTACGATAACATTAGTAAATACGGTCATGGCATCTTAGATGGTATCGGTTTGGCTGCACCTTTGATTGGTGCAGCTATTGGCAGTATCATTCCAGGGGCTGGAACAGCAGTAGGCTACGCAGTAGGGGATTTAATTGGTAATATAGCTGATGGAATTAATACAGGTTGGTATCTTGGTGAAGCAGCTTATTATGGAGCAACAGGCAACAGTGACAAAGCTAAAGAATCTCTAGAAGGAGCTTTTTGGTCAGGTGTAAGTTTAATTCCACTTGCTGGCAATTATGTTGGAAAAGCTGGTAAATGGCTTGGTAAAACTAAAGTCGGTAAATGGGGGGGAGATGCACTTAAAGCACTTGGCAAAACTGATGTTGGTAAATGGGGTAAAGATGCGGTTAAATGGGCGGGTAAGCAGGGAGGAAATGCTTTAAATTGGCTTGGTAAACAGGGTAAAAAAGGTTTAGATTTGGGCAGCGATGCCCTTAAATGGGTAGGCAAACAGGGAGGAAAAGCTCTTAACTGGGGAGGCGATGCCTTAAAAACCATTGGTAAGCAAGGCAGCGAATTGTTGGGCAAAGGTAAAAATGCTATTAGAGAATTTATCAGTAAAGGTAGCAAATCTGCTCAAGATTTTTTATCTGTAGTTAAACGAAGCCCAGAGATAGCAAAAGCAATTCTCAACAATCCTAAATCAGCCAAGTTATTCCTTGAACATGGAGATGATGTCATTAAACGCTATGGTGATGATGGCGTTGAAATGTTATCTCAAGGAATAATCGCAAAACGATTTACTCCAGAAGGTCATACTTTAAAGGTTATGGCTGATGGTAAGATTATTCGTTGTTCAACTTGTGGTGAACTTGCTAAAGAATTTGCTGACGAATTAGCTGATCCTAAGAATAAACAACTAGCTGAATGGTTTAAGGATGTTCAATCAAGAGCTGTAAAAGATCCAGAAGGTACAATTAATGAAATTACAGAAATTGAGAAACAGTTACAATCTCTCAGGCAGACTTCTCAACAATTATTAGAAAACACGCAACGTAATTATGTACCACATACAAAACATGATCCTCAAAAATTATGGAATAATGCTTCACCGATGGATCTAGATAATGCGACTGCTCAACAAGTTCTTACTACGGCCATTGAAATCCCTAACAAGAAACAATTAATTGGCTTAAATAATGGTAAAATATACGCTTTTCAGCCAGATAATACTGGCGGTTATCACGGATATATCATTTCTGGGAAAGAGCTTGTTGATAAATATCCTCAAGTTGCTAAACAAGTAGCAGAAGCACTAGGAATTACCGTGAAAAAACTCAGTAAAATGGACTAATAAATTCTATATTTGACGGTTATGAAGAACTTTCAACTTTGGTTTGATTTTCAGGAAAATCCTTTTGATGAAAAAGGAGAATTAGGTCTTTCTTGGGGACGTTTTGGTATTCGTATTGATAATCAAGAATTATTTATAGATAGTCAAACGCATCAAGCCGGTTTGGAATGGAATTTGATTTATTTTTATGAATGGTTGACCAGTATATTTATCGAAGATATACAACCAAATCCTATTTTATTTTCAGATTGGGAAAGCGGTGTAAAATATTCAGCGAAAGCCAAGAAATTATTAGAAGATTCTGAAACGATAGAAGAAGAAGATCAAGCCTTAAAAAGATGGACATGGATTGCATCTAAAAACATTTGGAATGTAGGTCAAGGGATCAAAACTCCTTCAATATTTTTTGTAATAAATCCCAGAGAAAATTGGGTTGAAATTAGCTGGAACAATAGTGAAAACCAAGAGAAAGGCTTTGATGTTTTATTGTCAGAAATTGAGCTAATTGACTTAACTAACTTTAATAGTGAAGTTAATTATTTTACTATGAGCTATCATAGTAAAATGAAACAAATTAGAAAGGAGGAAGACTAGATAAGGTAATAAAAAATGATAAAAAGTAAATTACAAGATATTTTATTGCAATCTTTAAGAATTCCTACAGGTTGGACAGTCGATTGGAATCAATTTTACGATGTGGAACCTGATGCTGATTTTCTAATAGAAGGATTGCCGAATGGTGATGTCTGGGAATTGTTTTTACAGGATTTGCTTCAGCTAAAATATTCTAGTTCTAACTTAATTTTAGATTTAAGTTGGATACCTGAAGCAGATCCAAATGGAACTTATCAGCTAGAATTAATATTAAATGAAGATTGGGTAAATCCACTTATAACATTTCAATCAAGAAATAAGAATGAAATTGTTAACAAAATCAATCGCTTATTATTGGAAGTAGTATCTGGCAAAATATCCATATAATTGGCATCTGATCGTAAAAAAATGCTAGATAAGTTACAAAAAATCTATGAAGGTTATGGGTTTGACCATTGTGCATTCTCGACTCATTTCTGGTGGTATTTTTAGTAATTTTAATTTCAATGAAGATGAACTGATTGATTATTTGAAAAAAGATCAAATTATTGAGGAAAGGTAAAAATATGAAATACCAAGGTAAAATAGTAACCTTCAAAGTTGATTACTTCACTTTTATTACGAAGGGTGAATTTGGGATGTTCAAATTTGAAATTCCCTGGAACGAAGTTATGAACATTTTAGGGTTTCCACCACTGTACGAGCCACCAGGCGAAGGTACAGCGGCACTAGTACGTTATGGAGATTTGGAATTTGCAATTCTAGACGAACAAGTTGTCACCATTTCCTTGCAAGTGGATCAATCTGAAATCGAACTCCCTGCAAACCTGATGGTAATTAACTTCGAGAAGGCGCAGTTAGATATAGCAGAAGTGAAAAATATCCTGAAAATGTATGGTATCACCTGGGAGCGTGTTGAACTATTATGCGACGACTGGATTGATTACTATCGCACTTCTGCTGGCGTACACTTATCATTTGGGGGAAAGCTACTTGGCAAAGTCGGTGTCGCAGATCCCGACAAGTTTTGGGGCATCTAATCGGCATACCTAAGCGACGAAAAGTCAAAAGATTAGTTGAAAAAGATACTAGAAACTTGAGAAAGAATATATAATAGCTATGGCTTGATAATAACTGAACCTCATGGAAAACATCAACATAGAAAACCACTCCGACCAAAACCAAACCCCAACTTCCCCTAAAACCCTCCCACAAGAATACCAAGAAGCCTTATTAAAATCAGGCATTCAAGCCGCTAAATTCCTCACCGAGTTAATCGACTTAAAAATTATGCCAGATCCCCGCGCCAAAGAAATGGCTGATGTCGCTCTAGAACTGATAAAGTTAATTAACTCAGCCCCTGAAGTAATAGTCGAATTTAAACAGTCAAATAACCAGACTTAATAGTAACCTAAAATCAATTGATTAGCTAACCCATTAACCATTATCTTTATCTTCTGGAGATGGAATCAAAAGACACTCCCAATGCCATACCTCAAAATACCACCTCAAACTCACCAATTTTTCAAGCAATAGTCAACTTTTTCACAGCAAATAATTGGCACTTTACCCAAATAGAAGCACAATCGGCATTATACCTTACCTTCCCAGGAAACAATGGTGAATATGACTGCTACGCCCAAGCCAGAGAAGAACAAAAACAATTCATCTTTTACTCCGCTTGTCCTACCAAAGTACCAAAACCTAAACGTCGCGCTGTAGCCGAATTTATATCTAGAGCCAATTATGGCACAATTGTCGGTAACTTTGAATTAGACTTCAATGATGGGGAAATCCGTTACAAAACCCATAGCGATTTAAAATATAATTTTCTGCTTGCCGAGGCAATCAAAGAATTGGTTTACACTAATATCATGATGATGGATAGATATCTACCTGGAATTACCTCAGTTATTTCTGGAAAAGTATCGCCAGAAGAAGCAATTTGTGCCATCGAGCCAATTGAAATATTACCACAACCCTTTGCCGATCCGCTATCCAATAATTTAACAGAAAATCAACTACCACCAACTACTAACCAGAAAAAAAAGGTAAAATCCCAATCATCTCCCTCAATCTCATCTGGAACCCCATCAGCAAAACTCCCAACGGAATCAGACATATTCTGCCGCTTAACCAGAGCGGAAATATCTCAATTTGCCGAAATTAAAGAATTGCAGCGTAACAAGCAAAAAACTCTGGTTCAAACCAAGCTAGAACAACTAAAAAATGGTTTAAAAAATAGATTAGGTGGTGAGGAAGGAGAAGCAATATTTGAGCAAACAGATGAAATATTTCAAACCCATGATTTCGATATCAAACAAATCAGATTTATCGGACGCTATCTAGAATTATATGGCTTAATCGAATTTAAAATCGAAGAATTACTAACCCAAAACAGTGAAGAGAACAATTTAACAACAACTATTGAAGGATGGCAAAAAATGAAAATTGATATCAAACAGCGCGTGCAACAAATATCTGAATATTATATTTACCCGCAACAAGAAATAGATATGTTAGTAGAGATAGAAGAAATTAGAGGAGAGTTGATGAGTACAAAAAATCATTAATAATTAAAATATAATTGCCAGATTCAGATTGTCAGATTATTCTCTATAATGGTTTGATATTATAAAATAACGATCGCAACCTCTCTAACCGTTCACCTCTCACCTCCTCAATGTCTCTACCCTCTCACCTCTTAAGCTGCTGTGCATTTAAACTGGATATTTTCAATTTAGGGAAAAAGTCATCAAACCCTCTCCCCTGCTCCCCTGCACCCCTGCTCCCCCTCATTCAAAACAGATAAATTAAATGCGTAACGGCTTATTTGTTAGCAACTGTTAGCGA
>DOIX01000033.1:0-11296 GCA_003511885.1 Cyanobacteria bacterium UBA11153 | reverse complement strand
TCATTCAAAACAGATAAATTAAATGCGTAACAGCTTACCTCTCACCTCTTACCTCCTCATATCTTTAGGATTAGCCACTCAAATCAACGCCCAAAATCTCAATCGCTTTCCCCAACTACAGACTAACGGTAGCTGTGAAAGATGCGAATTGAGAGGAATTAACTTAAAGGGTGCTTACCTCAGCAAAATCAACCTCAGTTATGCCAATCTCATCGAAGCGAATCTGAGCGATGCCGACTTGAGTGATGCCAACCTCATCGGTGTAAATCTCTTCAATGCTAACTTAGTTGGAGTTAACCTAATTAATTCCAACCTCAGTAATGCCAACTTAAGTAAGGCAAATTTTGGTGATGCGAATATGATTAATGCTAACTTAAGCGGTGCTAACCTCAGTGCCGCCAATTTAAGCAGCGCTAACTTGAATAATGCCAACTTGAGTAACGCTAATTTGAGTAACGCCCATCTCCGTCTCCTTACCAATTTGAGAGATGCTAACTTAAGTGGCGCAAATCTACTTAATGCCGATTTGAGGGGCGCAAATCTCAGTCGTGCTAACTTAAATGGTGCAAATCTGAAACGGAATATTTTACTCGGTACTATATTCGAGCGTGCGGACTTAAATTATGTTAACTTGAGAGAGGCTAATTTAGGTAATGCTTCCCTGAAAAATGCTAGCGTCACCAATAGTGACTTAGAAGATGCCTTTTTGGGAGGTGCTGACTTAACAGAAGTAAATTTAACTAATACTAACCTCAGAGGCACTAAATTAGTCAATGCTAATCTGACGGGTGCTACACTCGATAGCGCGAATTTGAATGGCGCAAATCTTAATTATACAAATTTGAACGGTGCTAATTTTATCAAGACTAACTTGAGCGATACTAGTTTAGTTAACGCCAACTTAATCAAAGCTAATTTAAGTAATGCTGATTTGAGTAATGCCAACCTTAGTAATGCCGATTTTACCGAAGCTAAATTACAAGGAACAATCCTCAGAAATGCTTTCCTTAAAGGTGCTAAACTTGAAGATGTTGACCTGAGAAGTGCCGATTTATGCGAGGCAACTATGCCCGATGGCTCAAAATCTCAGCAAGGTTGTCAGTAATTAGGAGTAGGGAGTGGAAAGTAGGGAGTGTGGAAGATTTATTAGCAATTGACAATTGACAACTGTCAACTGTCAACTGTCAACTGTCAACTGTCAGTAGAATCTATGTCGTTGCTTTGTAGTGTAGAATCTCTTGCCCCATAAGTAACAGCAGAAGCCGTCGCTGAATTGGCAAGATATCGGGCATTCTTTGCCGTCCATTGCGCTAGGATTAACAGGATATAAACTGTTAACAGATACCCAGTCGCTAAAATAGGAATAAGTACAGGCATATCATTATAATTCATAAGGAGGTACGCTATGGCTATGGAAATAAAAATTCCAATATCGTTTTAGGCAACAACACAATACAACCAAATCCTTAGTTGATAATGAAGCTGCCAAGAGAAAACACCAGGAAATATATTGATATCCCCTGTGGATTGGCTGTTACCTTGGCTATTACCTTGGTTACAGCCGTAGGCTATTACCTTAATTACCTTAAATATCCCGTAAACCTGGAAGGAAAATCCTTCGGTACATTTAGGCAGGAAATTTCTCAGTATCTATGTTTCCGATTATGTCATGAAAAAGAACAACCTCAATAAAAATACTGAGTTGTCATCCTACCGATTTAGGCTTGCGCTGCCCGAGCAAACACACCCCAAACATCTGACGTGAGATCTTAATTTTTGCCCACCACCTCAGAATCAATTAATTTATTGACACTCCCCTATCTAAAGACACAGTAAATATTCAGACTTTGCCGCATTAATATCCCTCTCGATCGGGTTACAGAGCGGAATCCTTCTACGATAAAGAAGGGTTGCCATCCTATCCTTACACTTAGCTCTATTCGGTCGTATACTTTCCTCCAGTCTGGGAGTAGGTTTTTATGTCTTGTACTGACTCATTAACGATATCATGGCTTTTTTAAGGAAAAAACTGCCTATTCTTACCGGACTAAAGTCACGGAGTTTTTCGGCTATTTCCCTATAATTTTTTGAAACCCTTAATTTTTAAGATAACACAAAATTTGCGATCGCGAAACAATTTTTCTCATTTAATTTTGAAGCATCCACAATCGGCAATGAGTTTCAACTCTCTCCCTGCTCCCCACCTGGGCATCTCCTGTGCTACCCCCACTGCGGCATCCGCTGTCCCCCTACCCCTGGCTTCTCACTCAAACAAGATTTCCCTACCGGGGAGGCTTCGCTTAAAATTAAGAAAGAATATGTAAACTTTCGTAACTAAACCTCTGAGTCGCCCAATCCATGACCTCAGTCACCTCCCTTTTTTCCCCTGTTGAAGCCGACTTGTGTCTCCTTACCGAGAACTTGAAAAACCTAGTGGGTGCGCGTCACCCCATCCTCTATGCTGCTGCCGAACATTTGTTTGGGGCTGGAGGTAAACGAGTTAGACCAGCAGTTGTCCTGTTAATTTCACGGGCAACCATGTTAGACTCGGACATTACCCCACGTCACCGACGGTTAGCGGAAATTACAGAAATGATTCACACCGCTTCATTAGTCCATGACGATGTAGTTGATGAAGCGGAAGTACGCCGGAATGTACCGACTGTTAATAGCTTATTTAACAATCGCGTAGCCGTACTAGCTGGGGATTTCTTATTCGGTCAATCTGCCTGGTATCTAGCCAATTTAGATAACTTAGAAGTTGTCAAGTTACTTTCCCAAGTGATTAAGGATATGGCAGAAGGAGAAATTCAGCAAGGGCTGAATCGGTTTGATACGACAACTACCATGGAAGCCTATCTGGAGAAAACCTATAATAAAACAGCGTCCCTGATTGCCAATAGTTCCAAGTCAGCAGGTTTACTCAGTGGTGTTTCACTCCAGACAGCAGAACATCTATATAATTACGGTCGTCATCTGGGATTAGCCTTTCAGATTGTGGATGATATTTTGGACTTCACGGCTTCGACAGAAGTCTTGGGTAAGCCAGCAGGTTCGGATTTAAGTAGCGGTAATCTCACTGTGCCAGTATTATATGCCATGGAAGAAAAACCCTATTTGGAAGTCCTCATCGAAAGGGAGTTTGCTCAACCTGATGATATCGAGCAAGCCCTAGCCTTAGTCAGGGAAAGTGAGGGAATAGAGAGATCTAGATCTCTTGCAGCATACCATGCTCAGTTAGCGGTAGAGAATCTGACAGTTTTGAAACCCTCAGAGTGTGCTACAGCTTTGAGGGATTTATCTGACTATGTGTTGAGTCGTTTGTATTAGGATAATGGGGAGTAAATTTGATTTTATCGTCAAATTTTGATCGAGCCATTGGTAACTTTCTCAAAGTACTGATGGGATGGTTTGGCGATAAATTTACTCCATAATAAGCGACAGAAACATTTAAACTGTACATTGTCAAAAAGGATTTTTTTACCCAAATCCTCCCGATAGCTGCTATCCCATTCCCTATTCCCCATCCTTATATCCGCTGTTCAATGCGAGCTGCTACACGGGTTATCGTGTCACAGATCCGGTCATATTTTGTTCCGATAATTGGGAGCGTTGAGCGGTTGGTATTCATTTTGAAATCGATTAAGACAATCGCCAAATCTTAATAGTTTTATCAGAACTACTACTAGCAATAGTCTGACCATCCCCGCTAATAGCCACACAAGTCACCGAACCGGAATGCCCCGTTAAAGTTTTAACTTCTGTTCCTGTTTTGAGATCCCAAAGTTTAATAGTTTTATCGGAACTACCGCTGATTATTGTTTGTCCATCAGGACTAACGATCGCAGATAAAACCGAATCACTATGTCCGGTAATGGTGAGAATTTCTTCGCCTGTTTTTAAATCCCAAACTTTAATTTGATCGTCATAACCTCCACTAACTAATGTCTGTCCATCAGGACTAATAGCCACAGATAAAACCGAGTTTTTATGACCCATGATAGTCCGAATTTCCTGTGCTGCTTTGAGATTCCAAATCCTGATAGTCTCATCAGAACTACCACTGACTAAAGTCTGTCCATCGGGGCTAATGGCAATAGACAAAACCGCATCCGAATGCCCTGCCAATTTACGCAATTCATATCCAGTTTGCCAATTCCACTGTTTAATCGTACAGTCAGAACTACCACTAGCAAATGTCTGACCATCAGGACTAATCGCCACAGACAAAACCGAATCAAAATGTTCATCTGCTGTAAGAATTTCTTCCCCAGTAACCAGATTCCACAATTTAATTGTATTGTCAGCACTACCACTAACTAATGTCTTGCCATCAGCCGTAATCGCCAGTGACAAAACCGAATCAATATGTCCTTTGAGGGTGCGAATATGTTCGCCATTAATCAGATTCCAAACTTCGATATTGTTGTCATAACCACCACTGACTAATATCTCGCCATCGGGAGTAATGGCAACTGACAAAACCGAATCAGCAAAACCTTCGAGAGTAGATTGATATTCGATTAACTCATAATTTAAAATCGGCAGTGGGCAATGTTGCCAGCTTTGACTTGGCAATGGCTCTGATGAAGGAGATACTAGTTTAGGCAGCCATTTCTGCACTTGAGTGAATAGTATTTGTCGTTCTTGTTGAGCCGAATTTAGCTGTTGTTGAATTTGCGCTAACTGTTCGTTAATTGGTGACAGAGCATTCGCCAAATCTCGATAAGCTGATAACTTGGCCCAAATCTCCCTTGCCCAAGCTAATTTTTCCGCTTCCCGCTGCCAAAAATGAGACGGCAAAGACTCGGTTAAATTTTGGGAGTAGGGAGTCAAATCCCAACCACAGACAGAACAGCGATCGCGATCGCCTAAAATGTATTCAGTTTGACAGACCGGACATTGAGACATAGTAATCCTTTGTGATTAGAAGTTTAGTTCCAGGGGAGCAAGGGGCAGGGGAAGAGGGTAAAAGTATTTTTTGACCTTTGACTTCCCGATTCCCCACTCAAGCAATATTAGGGGGTATATTGCTAGGATATGATTTGGGTGCTAATTGAGTTTGTTGGAAGTGGGTTTGAATTAAGTTTTGCAGGTCATCTCGGCGCACTTCAGTGCCCGTAGCTAAATTACCAGGTGTATCAAAAAAAACTATACTAGTCACAGTATCCAGTGCTAACATCTGGAAGAGTATGTGAGTCACGAGTACGGGGACGGCAATAACTTGCGGATCCCAACTCGACTGAAAATCCCTAGCATCGGCAAGTGTAGGGAAAGCATAGATGACATTTTTCTCAAGTTCAGGTTGGGCACGATTGCTAAGAGTTGTCACTACCCATCCCTCATCAAGGGTTTGGAGAATATGATACTCCAAGTGTTTGAGCTGACTGGCAAGAAGTTTGAGAATCGGGGAAATAGCCTCAACCATTTGGGGCGTAGTACCGTCGCGGGGGGCATGATCGATTAGAAGTTGTATTTGTTGAGCTAAATCCATTTTTGGGCTGGCTGGTAAAACAATTTTGCTGCTAGTTAAGAGTCTAAACTGGGGAATGGGGAATGGGGAATGGGGAGTGGGTTGAGAACCAATAACCAATAACCAATAACCAATAACCGTTGTGTGCTAAGGTCGTTGTTGACTAATGAAGATCGTGAGGGAAGTCTGCCACGGCGTGGAGGCAATTTTTCTACTGGTATATCAAGAACTCCGACAGTCCACTAATGCCTCGGAGATCAATTGTCGTGAGGTGGCGGCACGTTTAACCTCCGAAGTCACTCGTATTTGCAACGAAAGCAATCGGATTCAGACTTCTGGAGATGTGGAAAGCTGGGCGAGAAACCTGGCAAATCATCGCCTCAAGCAAGTCTTGGGCTATTATCAACTGGGTTCTGAGCGAGGGAGGGTAGAACTTCAAAGTACCCTGTCTGCGATCGTATATCGCTACATTAGACCATCTCAAGCGCTAGGTAGCTACCAATCTCGCATTACCTTGATCGAAGATTTTTTACAGGGCTTTGCTGTTGAAGCTTTAAATGCCTTTCGCAGAGAAACTGCGCTTGGTGAAAAGTATCGCCCCCATACCCTTTTGGAGTTGGCGGAATACATGGCTTTTACAGAAAGATATGGCAAGCGGCGGATTCCTTTACCCAATCGCAAGTCGCAGCAGTTGCTCATTCTTCGGGCACAGACGTTTTCAGGGCAGCAACCGCCAGAAACTTCAGTGGATATGGACACCGCCGCCGAAGGCGGTGCTACAGATTCCGATCGTACTTGGAACGATCCAGCGATTCAGCAGGTGCGGGAAGTGATGGTGGGTGCTGAACCCGAACCGATGGAAGCCAACTTACGGGAAAAAGTCATTGAGGAATTATTTGCTTATTTGGAAGAAAAGCAGCAACAAGACTGCGCCGATTATTTTACCCTGCGCTTGCAAGACCTCCCTACTAGTGAAATTGAAGAAATTTTGGGCATCACTCCCAGAGAAAGGGATTATTTGCAGCAACGCTTTAAATATCATTTGATTAGATTTGCCCTGTCTCATCGTTGGGAACTAGTCCATCAGTGGTTGGAAGCAGATTTGTCACAGAATCTAGGGTTAACCCCTCAAGAGTGGGAACGCTTTCAGGCAAAATTGACAGCGGATAGGAGACAATTGTTGCAACTGAAGCAAGAAGGAAAATCCACCCATGAAATTGCTCAGGTTTTAAAATGTACGGTTACCCAAGTCGAAAAGCGCTGGTTTAAGTTGCTCGAACTGGCTTGGGAGATTCGCAATCGTTCAGTATCCGGATCAGGTGCATCGACAAATGAATAGTGACATAAACAATAACTCGGATCTCTATAGCCGTCTCATGGATTGGCTACTAGACGATCCCATCCCCGCTGCTTCAGCATCAGCAGACGGGCTGGCCTCTGGTCATGTCCCTCAAGGTGAAACTACAGCAGCGGATTTTCAGTTGGATCGTTTTGATTTAGACCCTTTGGATTTAGAAGACGTGAACATTGCGCCAACCAAACGACAAAACCCTGAACGAGGAGGAGGAAACGATAGCCCTACTCCCGATCCCGTTGAGCCTGGCGGTGCTAGCCGTCGCTACAATATGGGAGATATGCTAACTGTGGAAAACCGTTTTGAGTCGATCATCAAGCGGAAACTCAAGGAAGAAATCGAACGTCGTCCTCCCCTATTTCCCTGGGAAACAGAAATTAGTGACTACGAACCGGATTTCCCGGAAACTGTTCCAGATACCTGGATCAAACGAGTCCATTTGTGGTTACCTCAGCTTTCTCAGTTGGTTTTACCTGTGTCTCTCCCGGAATCTGTTTTAGCACAATTGCTGGATGCTTGTGCCGAAGTTATGTCCCACCGACATCAGCTTGGTCGCCAAATGGTTAAAGTTGTGGAGAGCTTGTTTCCTGGCGAATCTCCATCGCTCAATTTCTGGACGGAAAGATTGCTGTTGGGGTATTTTCGTTCAGTTGACCAACTTCCTTCCCCTCCTTATGAGGAGGCGACTGTTGAGCAACAAATGCTCTTGGCTTTGTTAGCTGCCAAAGAAATTATCACGACGCTAACTGTGCCTATTTCACTAACTGATGCTACTGTAGAACGGCAGTGGCAGACTACTGCTGGTATGGTGACTGTCCAGGCAGAATACCAGAAGCAACAAGGAATTCCCAAACTCCGCGTGATTGTTCGTTTGCCTCGCGCTGGTAGTTTGACTTTACGCACTTCCCAGGCATCAGCCGTTTCGCAACGCACCTACCCCGGCTACCTGAGTGTTGAATCCTTTGATTTGGAACCGCACCAAGTCTATCCGCTAGAAATTAGATTCCATGATTCCGAACAAAGTCCGTTAGTTTTTGCAATCTACCTGGCTGTGTAATTTAGTATTCCCGATTAGGGTTTGGAGATCTCTCACTCCCGACCTAAGTGGGAAAAATAATGAACCAGTCTATAACAATTTTTGATTTTTGATGGCATTTTGCTAAATCTAAAGATGCCGCTAGAATGTAAGACAGGTATATTGTCTCTCAAGTAGATACTGTAGTCCGATCTGCAGGTTCTGCCTCTTGAAAAGCCAATTGAGATCCCATAAAATCAAAAATTTTCTTTCCCTTGCTACTAGCACATCCCTATGTCTAATTCTTCAGGGACAAGGCACTTACAGCGTCTACCTAGGTTGGATCGGTTGTGGCATCGTCTCCAAACGATGCCGCCTCCTCAAACCGAAAACTCGATCTGGCTCAGGATATTGGTACAAGCACTAGTCATTATCGGGATTATTGCTACAGATGTTGCTGCCGATATTGATACTAAGATGAGTTTTTGGGCTGTACCTCTCAGTATCCTTGGGGCTACTTGGAGTTGGTATCGCCGCCGAGATCGCAATGTGGCGGTGAAGTTTTTTCTGGCGATTGGTATGTTGCTGGCAATGGGGTCGTTTTTTCAGAATTTACTGGCTAGCCTGAATGATACCCGTTTGGTTTTGGCTCAGTTATTAGTTCAAATCCAAGTTTTGCACAGTTTTGATTTGCCCCGTCGCAAGGATTTGGGGTATTCTATGGTAATTGGTTTGATTCTTTTGGGTGTGGCGGGGACTTTGAGTCAGACTTTGGCTTTTGCTCCGTTATTATTGGTATTTTTAGCGATCGCACTCCCGGTTCTGATCTTAGACTATCAGTCGCGTCTCGGTCTATCCCCCCACCTTAAAGGCCAAAAGTTATCTAAGGCGAAGTCATCTTCTCTCTTTTCTGTCAAACGTTTAAGTCTATTTTTCTTGTTAATTATTGGGCTGGGCTTGGCAATTTTTGCTCTGATGCCTCGCTTCCCTGGTTATCAACTTCAAACTTTTCCAGTGATTGCCCCTATCGATTTAAAAAACAAAAACTTTGATGGGGCAAATCGCGGTATTGTTAATCCCGGATATGGACGGAATGGCGATCGAGGTGGTGGAGGTACTGGGGAAGATAAAAGCAGCGGTCCAGGCACAATGGATGATACCTTTTACTATGGCTTTGGTAGTAAAATTAATCAGAATTTACGCGGCGAATTAAAACCCAAAGTGGTATTGCGAGTTCGTTCCCAAGCACCGGGATTTTGGCGGGTACAGGCATTTGACAAGTATACTGGTCAAGGATGGGAAATTTCTCGCGAGGATAAGGTACAGGAGGTAAAGCGTCCAGAATGGTCTTATCGTTTCCAGCTTTATCCTAATTTGTTTAATATTGGTCGCAGCAAACAGGTAATTCAAAGTTATACTGCGATATCGACATTGCCGAATATTATTCCCGCTTTATCTTATCCGAAAGAACTTTTTTTTCCCACTGAAGAAATCGCAATCGATACAGAAGGAAGTTTGCGATCGCCTCTAGGCTTATTGGAAGGGCTAACCTATACTGTAGTCTCGGATGTGCCTTTGCGCGATCGCACTCGCCTCCAAAAGGCTCCCAGTGATTATCCTAAGACTATTAAACAATATTATCTGGATGTTCCACCAGAAATTGCCGATAAAGTTAGGCAAAAAACTGAACAAATTTTAGCTAAATCTCCTAAACCTTTCACTTCATCTTATGAAAAAACACTCTATTTAACTCAAGCACTTAAACAGGGTTATCGAATTCCGGAAAATCCTTTTGATTTTCCTTATTTGGGGGAAAATGAAGATTTAGTTGAATCTTTTCTCTTCAAACAGGAAGGGGGTTATCCGGATCATTTTGCGACAGCATTAACAATAATGCTTCGTTCCATTGGTATTCCGGCTCGATTAGTGGTAGGATTTGCTCCTGGTCAATTTAATCCTTTCACTGGACTATATATAGTTAGGAATGTGGATGCTTATGCCATGACTGAGGTATATTTTCCTAACTATGGTTGGTTTCCTTTCGATCCCATTCCCGGACATGAATTGTTTCCTCCTAGTGTGGAAGATACGGAATATTTTGGAGTTTTACAACAGTTTTGGAAATGGGTGGCGGGTTGGTTGCCTTCTCCGGTGACTAGTTTTGTCGGTGCTGTGTGGAATCGGATTATTGGTTTTATCTTCGGCAGGATCGCTTGGCTGTGGCGGATTTTCTCCAGTGGGTGGTTGGGTTTGTTTACAGGATTGATTTTTGCGATCGCTTTTGGTTTTCTCGGTTGGCTGGGTTGGGGACAATTCCAAGGTTGGCGCTATCGTCGCTGGTTGGCAAAATTACCGCCCATGGAGAGTCTTTATCAGCAAATGTTGAAGGTTTTGGGCACTCAGGGATATATTAAGCATCCGGCTCAAACTCCCTTGGAATATGCTAGTAGTATGCGTCAACATCAACCAATCGATTCGGCTCGGGTAATCGATGAAATTTCTCAGGCTTATGTGAGTTGGCGTTATGGTTTGGTAACACCCAATCTTCAGGATTTGCGATGGAAATTACGGGATTTAATTAAGAGGAGTCAGCGTTTAGGAGGAAAGCCAGAGGTATACAATAAACCAGCGAAACAAAAAGATGGCATTTCTTCTTGATAAGTAGCGCGAAGAGATTCAATATTATATAGAATAAGTTTATCGCAGCATTGGTTTACGGCAATGATTTACACGCCACCTAAGCTACTAACTTTTGAAACATTCATTGAGGAATACGGTGACAACCCGCGTTACGAACTCATCGATGGAGAATTAAGAGACATGGAACCGACAGGGCCCCATGAAGCCGTTGCCGGAAGCATAGCGGGTCGAATATACGGTGAAATTCTGCGATTGCACCTAAACTGGTTAATCCCTAAAAATTGTCTGATTAAGCCTCCAGCGGCTGAAGCAACTGCTTTGCGGCCTGATGTAATTGTTTTGAATAAGGACGAACTCCGTCACGAACCACTTTGGCAAAAAGAGCCAATTATTTGTAATGGTAGTACCATAAAACTGGTTGTTGAAGTTATTAGTACAAATTGGCAAGATGACTACGCCCGTAAAGTCGAAGAATACGCTATTCTAGGTATTCCAGAATACTGGATTGCTGATTATCAGGGGTTAGGTGGTATTCAATTCATTGGTAGACCAAAGCAACCAAAATTTACTGTTTATCGGCTAGTTGGAGATAGCTACGAGTCACGACAATTTCGCCTAGGTGAAAGTATCGTATCTCCCCTGCTTCCAGGATTACACTTAAAGCTTGATGATGTCATGCCTTGATTTCAGTTTGGTTTCCTGATATAGCAATAGACAAGGCAGTTAAGGCATCAATAGTGAGGAAAGGGTGAAGCAAGAGGATATACAGCGGTTTCCGCAGTAATGAGGTACACTTAATCGAGCCTCAACATTT
>DOIX01000070.1:24935-25088 GCA_003511885.1 Cyanobacteria bacterium UBA11153 | reverse complement strand
CAATTCTCCTTCGCTACCCGTGACGATTAGGCGTCGTACATGGTGGCGGTGCATCTCTTCATGAGCGTGCCACAACGAGTCAGAGGGGCGAAGACAGAATAACGGCGTACTCATAACATCGCGAGCAAGCATTCGCGATAAATCCAGTTCCAA
>DOIX01000070.1:21120-24570 GCA_003511885.1 Cyanobacteria bacterium UBA11153 | reverse complement strand
CCCTTGTCTCCCTTATCCCCCTTATCCCCCTTGTCCCCCTTGTCCCCCTTATCCCCCTTATCTCCCTTATCCCCTTGTCCCAAAAAACTCACTTCCCAGGGATAAATACCCACACGAGGGACAGGAGTTGGCGGTGGTGGATTATAACTTTGTCCTAAGCACAAATCAGCAATAAATTCAAGAGCATGTTGAAAATTTGCCACCCCACCTTCAGTGAAATAGCGCCAGACTTGGTGAGCATCAGGCAGAGATAGAGTAGAATGAGCCAGCAAAAGAGAATCCTCGCGATCGCCTCCCGGCAATACAATTAAGCTAGCACCCGTTTGCTGGACAGTTTCGCGAACAACCTCCAATCCATAAGACCAGTATGAACTTCCCCCTAAAAGCCTTAGAATAATGATCTGAGCCAAAGCCAAAACAGTTTCGGCATAATTATCAATAGTTAATTGCTGCTGCAAATGCAAAAGGTTGACAACCCGTATCGCCGGAAATCCAACTGGCAGTTGAGGAGAGGAAGCCGCAAGCGTTTGAATATCAGTATCAGCAGCAGTAACAAAAATGATGGGTGCTGGTGTCTGTTGTACAAAAACAACACCTTCGGCTTGAGGATTCCATCCTCCGGGTGTAGCGGCAATCCGATGCACGATACCTATCCTCTGAATTAGGGGGGCAAATTTCATTTTGCCTCATCCAGTAGCCAACCGCCAAACATTTTCTGGGTTAGTAGTAAGCGCTTTAGCGATCGAGGGCTTACTACCAACAAAATTTACTCCTTATAATTAATGAGATAGACTACCAATATAGCGGACAAACCATCAACTAGATTGGTAGAAAAAACAGTTAGACATTAGCCATTAGCCATTAGCCATTAGCAACACCCAAATACTGTTGCTGTTTTAATAACAGACTAAATTCATGTCGATATTGGGTAATACCAGATTCAGCCGAACCCTGCCCTTGACAATGTTCCAGCGGCTCCAATATCTATTGGAAGAGATGGAATTAAAAATTACTCCAGGGGCAGTAGTTCTCAGATCTAATGACTTGCCCATTGTACCAATGTCTCTGCCAGAAAAAGTCACAGACTTTACAGTTTTGGCATCTCCAGAATTTAAGGCACTGTTGTTGGGAATAAAATTAGGATCGGAAGGGTTATCCGATCGGGATCCAGAGCCGACAATGTATAGGATGGGGTTAACATTTGAGGGAAATGCGATCGCCTCCTTCTTCACTGAAATTGCCCAACATTTACACAACCATCCTCCTCTCCTCACATTGCTCGATATTATTCGCACTTCCCCACAACCAAATAATCCATCTGTCCAGAGTGAATTTACTCTCTCATTACTAGAAATTTTTAGTCCAGAAATAACCAATAGTTCAGCACCAATCCCAATATATCCTTCTGTGCCCATTGGTCAACCCATAGAAGATATACAGCGCCAACAGTTTGAACAAGAAAGACTGATCAACCAGGTAACAACTCAAATCCGTCAAAGCCTGGAATTACCTGTAATTTTGAATACCGCTGTCGAGCAATTGCGCCATTTATTAGAGGTAGATAGACTGGTAATTTATCAATTTGACTTCCATTTTTTGGCGATGAGCGGTAGGGAAAATGAGGGATCTGAAGAGATAGATAGAAGGAAAAATAGAGAGACAGGTAAAGGCAAAAAAAATAGTAACAACATCCCCATTATTATCTCCCATCCTACCTCAGAATTAGCTTGGGGTTGTGTAACTTATGAATCTAGAATATCTGAAAAAATACCATCCGTTATTAATTGGATAGAACAAAAAGATTGGTCTACTCATGTGCCAAACTGTAGAGATAAATATCGGAAGGGAATGACAGTAGCCATTGATGATGTCCAAACATATTACACCGCTTCTCCTTGCCTGCTAGAGATGATGCAGCAGACAGGAGTCCGTGCCAAACTAGTTGCTCCTATTGTTGTGAAAAATAGGCTGTGGGGACTGTTGATTGCTCACCAATGTTTTGAACCACGTCAGTGGCAAAATAGTGAAATAAAGTTTCTCAAAGAAATAGCAGAACATTTATCCGTAGCAATTTACCAGGCTCAATTATATGCCCAGCTCCAACAGCAAAAAACTACGTTAGAAGCACGGGTAATCGAACGAACTCAAGAACTTGCAGATGCTTTAGAAGTAGCGCAAGCTGCTAATAAAGCTAAAAGTGAATTTTTAGCAGCAATGAGTCACGAATTGAGGACACCTCTTACTTGCGTAATTGGCTTATCAGCAACCCTTTTGCGTTGGCTATTTGGAGAAACAAGATCTCAAAAATTTCCAGCAGAAAAACAGCAGCAATATTTAAAAATGATCCATGAGAATGGCGAACACTTATTAGATTTAATCAACGATATACTGGATCTCTCTCAAGTTGAAGCAGGACAAGCAGTTTTAAATATTAATGAATTTTCCCTCTCCCATCTCGCCCACCAAATTTTAAGAACACTTCAAGAAAAAGCCAACCAAAACCAAATAGATTTGGAGATAGATTTTCAGGTAATACATCAAAACGATCGATTTCGAGCAGATCAACGTCGGGTTAAGCAAATTATCTATAATTTATTAACTAATGCCATCAAATTCACTCCCGAAGGAGGCAAAGTAACATTACGTGTCTGGCGAGAAAATAATCTAGTGATTTTCCAAGTAGAAGATACAGGTATTGGGATTGCACCAGAAAATTTACCCCTCCTATTTCAAAAGTTTCAGCAGTTGGAGACTCCCTACCACCGGAAATACGAAGGTACGGGTTTGGGATTAGCATTAACGAAACAGCTTGTGGAACTCCATGGTGGCACAATTGAAGTAGAATCAGTAGTTAATGAAGGTTCTATCTTTACAGTTTTGCTACCCCTCCAACCCCTCGTCTCAGGCAATTCAGATAGATTACCAAAAAATTCCCATCAAAATTCTAGACCTCAAGGAACTATCGTATTAGTAAACGATAGCGAAGACACAGCTACACCAATTTGCCAAATCCTCACCGCCGCAGGCTATCATGTGGTTTGGCTAATTGATGGTGCAACCGCCCTTCAACAAATCCAACTCCTGCAACCACAAGTTACAATTATTGATTGGCAGTTACCGACTATGGACAGCTACGAAGTCGCACAATACCTGGAGAACTCGCGTACTCCTAAACAAATCAAATTTTTAGCCTTGATCGATTCTACCTTGTCAACCGTCGAGGCTCAAGAGATTATCGCTCTAGTTGACGATCATTTGTTCAAACCTGTAGAACCTGTTCAATTATTGCACAAACTTACTGGATTGATGGCAAGATAAATTATAGCGAGGGACTAGGGGCTAGGGGCTATTGGCTCGGGAAGAAAGTAAAGTCGTCAAATCAATGGTTTCAGGAATTGAGAACGTCTTAACCCCCCTGGCGGTTGCTATATACAGCGGTTCCCGCTCTTA
>DOIX01000070.1:18279-20884 GCA_003511885.1 Cyanobacteria bacterium UBA11153 | reverse complement strand
ATTAACAAACCAATTGCTTAAATGTTGAGGATCGATTAAGTGTACCTCATTATTGCGGAAACCGCTATAAACTCAAAAGTCGAAAAGGGGAATGAAAGAGTGGATGCTGGAGTGATAAACGGGTAAAGTCACAGATTCATCCATGGAAAGGTCAAAAAATGAATAGATCCCTATTTAAGGCTACTTCTTACCCCAATAAACAACCAACAACCAACAACAAATAATCAATAACGTGAGGTAAATATGTCAGAATTTTTGGATTTTCTCAAACACAAATTTGCTTATGTAGCGATTGGTGAATTTAAACCAGGCAAGTTTGAAGAGGCACAACAACTCTATGAAAAAGCCGTCTCAACTTACACCACAGGTTTTCAAGGAGCATACTTACTAAGAGAGCCAGGAACAGATAAAGGTATTGCGGTGATTTTTTGGGAAGGGATAGAGGATATGGGTGCTAATCAAAATGAGGCTTGTGAGGCAATTTTGAAGGAGATGTCTCATTTATTTACTAAAGCACCAATGACTTCTTTTTATGAAGTATCCAGCGAAATTGAAGCTACCGCAAAACAGTCAGAAGATTGAAGGATAGAGTACCAGAGAAGGAGGAGATTGATTAAAAAAATCTCCATTTATCCGGAATTACTATCGGGGTGGATGTAAAGGGTAAAGCTGCCAATATTTTGGTTGACAAGATTCCTCTTTTCACCGCCCTAACCAGAGAGGATGTGGAAAGTTAGAGACGGGGAGAGGGAAAATGTCCCCATCTCCCCGTCTCCCCGTGTCTTCTTCAAGAGATACAACAACCCCCAGGGCGATTAAGACATTCTCAATTCCTCAAACCCTTGATTTTACAGCTTTCTTCCCTAACCCCTAATCCCGATGCAATAGTCCCTTGCTATATCTGTCCATTTATCCCGATCAATAAATTCAATCCCAATTAGAATTTATGCCGTTAAATTGTCCACGGTTGCTTGTGAGAATACTATTTATTGAAGATAACCAATTAAATCGAGAAGCTATTGCTGAATATCTTGAATTAGAAGGGTATGAGGTTCGTGCTTTATCGAGTGGATATAATTTTTTAAAATATATTCAAGAATTCAAACCTAACTTAATATTGCTTGATATTAAGTTACCTGGAATTGATGGTTTTAGCCTGATGGAGCAACTCAAGAATTCTGAATGGACAGAAATACCAGTGGTGATACTTTCGGCGCTATCCTTCGCTCAGGATAAACATCGAGCCTTTCAGCTTGGCGCTCGCCGTTTTCTTGTTAAACCTGCAATCTTGAGAGAAATAGGTAGAGCAATTCAAGCTGAAATTAAACAGTTGACAGTTGACAATTGACAGTGGATAGTTGACAGGAGAGCCGTTTTTTTTTCAGTATTGTTTTAGGTATACATCATGGGGATGCAAGCTCCTGTAATACAAATAAGAAAGATATAAGAAGACTTGATATTATTTCTGTCAATACTGATGTGGAAGTTGCTATAAAATCAGGAGGATTTATATGAGTAGAAAAAAGAGAACACTAATAAGAAACAACGAACAAAAAATTAATCAACTTGTTGCTGCTGTTGGATAAACTCTTCTACGATTCTGGTGAGGTTTGCCAGGGTATCTCCCATCTCCGTAATTCGGGCTTCTGTACGGGACAATTCTAGCAGGGCATTTTGGAGTTGATTGCCCATAAGATCGACCGCTTCTTTATATTGTGTTTCTAGTTCCTCTAGAGTCATAGTAAAACTGGGGTAACTTGCCTAGTTAAAGTATGAAACCCCAATGTTTGCGATCGCGGATGCGCAATGTATAACTTATATTTAAGTTGTGTTTGCGATCGGGTAACGACAACTGTGGTATCAATGACTGAGTGCTAAGGATGGAGTAGCTTTCTCTAAAGCATTGACTAATTCCGGAAAAACAATGGGTTTGGTAACATAATCATCCATACCCGCTTCTAAACATCTTTCCTTATCTCCCTTCAAAGCAAAAGAAGTGAGGGCGATAATTCGAGGGCGTTGACTGGCACACCACTTTTGACAAATGTGCCGGGTTGCGGTTAAACCATCCATTTCCGGCATTTCCACATCCATCAACACTACATCATAAGGCTGACGGTGCAAGGCTTGTAAAACCTCTACACCATTAATTGCCAAATCCACCTGATATCCCAGTTTTCGTAGCATTCTTACAGCCAACTTCTGATTCACCAGATTGTCTTCAGCAAGCAGAATTCGCAAGGTAACTCTTTCTTCTGCTAAGGACATGGTTTGCATAGTTTTATTTTTAAGTGCATGGTATTCCCTTTATTGTCCATCCTCAATCGCTATTGCGATATACGCCACATTGCGGAAATTTTTTAAGTAAAATGGCTGTTATTTTTTTCTGAAAAGGGTAAAAGGGGAGTGGGGCAGGGGAGACAAGGAGGACAAGGGAGTTCGGAGTTTGGAGTTCAGAGTTTGGAGTTCGGTGTATGCGCTTCGCCCAGGCTACGCCAAAGGTGTTTTCCCTTGACTTTTTTCATGATCATTACCACGCATTGGGATCTTAATATCGATTTCTTGCCTAATAGATTTGATTAAAAAATGCTGTAAAGCTCTTGTT
>DOIX01000070.1:15796-18023 GCA_003511885.1 Cyanobacteria bacterium UBA11153 | reverse complement strand
CTCTTTCGTCGAACTCAGGTGGGAGACAAGGGGGACAAGGGAGTACTTTTTTTCTCCTCTGCTCCCTACTTCCTGCTCCCTCAAAAGCGATAGCTGCGTACTTGTGGAGGAGAAGCTTCGCCAAATTCTGCCCAAAGCGCAATCGCATTTGCATTACCTCTATCATCCACTTTGATTTCTACGACAATTGACGGTAATTTTTCGGGTTTGGCTGGATTAGCTTTTGTGGTTTCACGTAAATCTTGGTTAAGAAGTTGCTGTTGGGCATCGGGAATATTGTACCTTTCGAGTCCATAGTGAATCGAGTTTCGTTCAACTAACCCTTTGAGGATAACGCGATCGCGTCTTGGTTGCATGGGAGGTTTGAGGCTGACTGCTACTGGTTTCCACGCTTCTGGTAATCCGGGTAAAGTTGGTGATATTGGCTCTGCCAAAACTACATAAAAAAGCGTACCTGGTTTAATCAAGCTTTTGTTACTTTGAGATGGTAATTGCTTGGGTAACTCTTGCCAGCCGGGAAGATTTCTTAATCGATCCTGACTGGATATATCATACCTAATCTCTGGTGCATACCCTTGTAATAGTTCGTAGGGATCTATTTGTGCTGTCTGGAGAATGACTTTTTTGCCATTGAGCTGAGTGTAAATCGATTGGGCTGGTAAGGCAATAATTAATGCGGTTTGAAATAACAGAGACATCCAAAATCCCCACAAGACTTTGTTGTTTGTCATTGGTTATTGGTTGTTGGTTATGGCTTGTTAATAGTTGATAGTTGACAGTTGATATTTTACAGTTGATAAGCTACGGGAGCAGCTAAACTGTATATTATCAAAAATCGGTGCAAAGACCCAAATCCTTTAACTCAAATTGACAAATCTCGTCTCGGATGAAAATCATCAATCTCCCGTAACTTTTCGTAAAGTTCTCGCACTTCCGAGGATATCTCTTTAGGAATTGCCACTAAAATTTCCACTAACTGATCCCCTCTTTCCCGATCAATTGGATAACCTTTATGGGCAAGGCGTAATCGTTGACCAGATTTCACTCCAGGGGGAACATTTATTTTCACTCTACCATCCAAAGTTGGTATTTCTATCGGTCCTCCAAGTACTGCTTCCGCAGGAGTGACTGGTATTTGACAAACAACATCCGATCCTTCTAACTTAAAAAAAGTATGGGGTGCAACAGTAATAACTAAAAATAAACTTCCACCAGCAATACCTTGACCTTTCAGGCGGACTCGCTGACCTGTTACCATACCCATAGGCAACTCAACTTCTAAAGATCGTCCATCTTCTAAACGAATCCGTTCCAATCCACCTGTATATGCTTTTTCCAAGGGTAATGTCAATCGCGCTTCTACATCTTTAGGAATGGGGCGAGAACTAACAGTATAAGCCGTTTTACTTCCTCCTGGCCTATAAGCATCTGAGGAATTCACTCTAACGCTGCTACGTGGAGTAGCTGTAGCAGTACGAGATGACTGACGGCGATTGAGGAGTTGATCGACAAAGCTATTAAAGTCACCGAATTGATCGTAATCGACTTCCGTCGTGGAGGTACGACTTGTCCCATTACGGCTGAATGTGTTTCTCGCACTTGCGGATCTAGTCACCGGGCGACTAGTGCCTTTTTTCTTCAGGAATTTACTGAATTGATCGTATTGCGATCGCTTATTCGGATCGGATAGCACTTCATGGGCTTCATTAATGTCCTTAAATTTTTCTTCAGCGCTGGCATCACCGGGATTGACATCGGGGTGATATTTTCTGGCTAGCCGTCGAAACTCTTTCTTAATTTCTTCGCTGGTTGCATCTGTGGGTACTCCTAAAATTTCGTAATAATTCCGAAAGTTTTCCATATATTTATTTGTTTGTTATTTGTTGTTGGTTGTTCGTTGTTTATTCTCAAAACTAGACCCTAGAAATTATCGCCTTTGTCACATAGTTTAGATATCGCGAGCGTCCCCGTATATTCTTTGCGTACCTTTGCGTAAAAAAAAACTCCCAATAACCAATAACCAATAACTAACAACTAACTAGCACTCGCTTTCTTAATACCAATCATCATCCTCTTCATCCCAATCATTCTCCAGTGGAGCAGATCTTAAACGATCGCGACTAGAACGACCAGATCCTCCGTAAGGATCTCGCTTGTTAGAGGAGTTGCGCCGCTCGTAAGGATCTCGACGCTCTTCAGAATCCCGACGTTCATAAGGATCTCGACG
>DOIX01000070.1:13219-15481 GCA_003511885.1 Cyanobacteria bacterium UBA11153 | reverse complement strand
GGATCTCGACGCTCGGAGTCGCGGCGCTCGTAAGGATCTCGACGCTCGGAGTCACGGCGCTCGTAAGGATCTCGACGCTCGTAAGGATCTCGGCGATTGCCTATTTCACTATAACGATCGCGATCGCTATCTCCACTGAAGGCGCGACGAATTGAGCCGAAAAAGTCGTCATCTTCTTCATCGGAATAGGCAAGTCTGATTTCTCGTTTCAGATCGTAGATGGTATCTTGAAGATCTGATTGCGCTCGATCCAAGGCGCGATCGTCATTGCGGGAAAGAGCTTGACGGATGGCGCTGACTGAGGTTTCAATTCTACGCCGATAAGGACTGACGAATTGATTACCAAAATCTAGTGTTGCTTCTTTTAATTGCCTTTCCGCTTCATTGGCTAATGTTTCAGCACGATTGCGTTTTTCTACTCTTTCCCGCCTTTCTCTGTCAATTTGGGCAAATTCTTCAGCTTCCCGGATCATCCGTTCGATCTGAGATTCATTTAAAGTAGATGCCCCTTGAATAGTAACGCTTTGTTCTCTACCAGTAGTTCTATCCAAAGCCGTCACCTGTAAAATCCCATTAGCATCAATATCAAAGGATACTTGAATTTGGGGCACTCCTCTTGGTGCTGGCGGAATTCCCGTTAATTTAAACCTCCCTAAAGATTTATTATCGGCAGCCATTTCTCTTTCTCCCTGAAGGGCGTGAATTTCCACCAAAGTTTGATTATTTTCCCCCGTAGAGAAGATATCGGAACGCCTGACTGGAATAGTAGTATTGCGAGGGATGAGTTTTTTCATCACCCCGCCAATAGTTTCCAATCCCAAAGATAAAGGCGTAACATCCAATAACAATACATCCTGAACTTCACTAGTGAGAATTCCTGCCTGAATTGCCGCACCAACAGCTACCACTTCATCAGGATTAACATTTTGATTTGGTTCTTTATCAATAAAACTCCGTACCAATTGTTGAACAATGGGAATACGAGTTGAACCACCCACCAATACCACTTCATCAATTTGGACGGGTGTCAAGCCTGCATCTTTAAGAGCGCGTTTAATCGGGCGACGCAAGCGACTAATTAAATCCCCGCACAAATCCTCAAACTGCGATCGCGTCAATCTCGTTTCCAGATGCTTCGGGCCATCTTCTGTTGCCGTAATAAAGGGCAAATTGATATCCGTCACTCCCACTCCAGATAGCTCTATTTTGGCTTTTTCGGAAGCTTCAGTGAGACGTTGGAGAGATTGGCGATCGCGTCTTAAGTCAATTTCTTCTGTTGCCAAGAACTGTTCTGCCAACCAGTCTACAATTTTACCATCAAAATCATTACCCCCTAACTGTGTATCTCCGCTCGTAGATCTGACCTCAAATACCCCATCTCCCACATCCAATATTGAAACATCAAAAGTGCCGCCACCCAAGTCAAATACCAGAATTGTCTGACTTTCCTTACGATCCAACCCATAAGCCAAAGATGCCGCCGTCGGTTCGTTCAAAATCCGCAAAACTTCCAACCCAGCAATCTTCCCCGCATCTCTAGTCGCTTGTCGCTGCGAATCATTAAAATAAGCAGGTACAGTAATCACTGCCCCAGTTACCTCTTCTCCCAGATAGCGACTCGCTTCATCCGCTAACTTCCGCAGAATCATTGCCGAAACCTCTTCCGGGGCAAATTCTTTTTTCATCCGAGGACAGCGAATTTTGATATTGTCATCCTCATCTCGCCGGATAGTATAGGGAACCCGTTTGGACTCTGGACTTAGTTCAGCATATTTCCGACCAATAAATCGCTTCACCCCAAAAAATGTATTTTGAGGATTCAGTACCCCTTGACGGCGTGCCAATTGCCCAACCAAACGTTCCTCATCTTTACTAAAGCCAACCACTGAAGGGGTGGTGCGCATTCCTTCTGCATTGGCAATTACCACCGGCTTGCCACCTTCCATTACCGCTACTACGGAGTTTGTTGTCCCCAGGTCAATGCCGACTACCTTGCCCATGCGTCTTTCGATCTCCTCTCGCTGCCAACTCGCTCAATGACTTTATCATCTATGTTATATAGTGCTGACGCACGAATTCTCCATCCGGTTCAAAATGCGATGCCTACTAGAGGGTAAAATCATCGTCAATGATACCCAGCAGTCAGCCTCAGCTCTTTCTAGAATAGAGTCCTGCACCTATTCTATCTTGTGGGGACATAGGGAATAGAACAGCGGATGCCCTGGTGGGGAAGGAAGATAAGGGGGAGAAGGAAGACAAGGG
>DOIX01000070.1:6734-12971 GCA_003511885.1 Cyanobacteria bacterium UBA11153 | reverse complement strand
GGGGAGAAGGAAGACAAGGGGGACATTTTTTTCCCTAGCCCCTATCCCTAATCCCTATCCCCTAATCCCTATCCTCTTTTTTCACACAAAAAAAACAGTTGGAATATATTTCACAACTGCTTAGTTCAATTGACTGACTGGAAATTTTTCTTTTTAATATCAAAAACACATAAAAATCTAGACTACTAAGCTATAAGCCCTATTAATTCAAGAAAATACTCTGACTTTCCTGGATTATATTTGTCAGGTTTGGGGAAATTCACTCAATCTATAAAGATCCAATGTGTTTCCTGCTTTCCCAACTAAATCTATTATCAGATCCTTGGTTCCGGATCGCCCTCAGTATAATTGCTGAACTTTTCTCAGCCAAATGGCTGATATCCGCGATCGCGATATATAGGGACTAGGGGCTAGGGGCTAGGGGCTGGGGGCTAGGGATGTGAGGCTCCTGCGGCTTTAGCTGAATGGTTGAGACAAGATCCGAAGATCGCGATCGCTTCATAATTTAGACAACAATATCCGCTAATGTCCAGCTAAATAATTTTGTAACATCTTGAACAGTTTGCTCCCAAAGTAACCTGATATAACTGCTTCCATCTTGGTTAGGAAACTTGAGGACTTAACCTCATCAACCGGATTTCCTCGAAAAATCCTTGGTTTGGCAACTGGAGATTGACGCTGAAACCGGGTTTACTCCTTGTCCATCAGTCCTGAAACTTTCTCTGTAGGATTCCCATCTGTTAACTTAACCAATGTTTCGATTTCAGGTGGTGGTCATTTTGTCAAACGTTTGTTACAATCCTTAACACGGACGGTAACAATTGATGTTAACCCGATAGGCAGCCCCATCTAGGGTTGTGCAACCTGAATCTCAATTCTCTCTAGTTATCTGGGAGTGAAGTATGTCTCAACCGATTGAACTTTCCTTGGAGCAACAATTCAGCATTCGCTCGTTTCAAACTCAGGTTCAGAAAATGACTCATGAGCAAGCCCAAGAGTTTTTGGTGAAGCTGTACGAGCAAATGGTGGTACGAGAAACTATGTATAAGGAGTTTCTTAAGCATGAATGGGGCTTAGATAGAACACCGAGATTTGAGTCTCAGTAGCGCTCGCTGTAGTGGGCTACCTCCTTCTCTTGCTTGGTTCCCAGGAGGAAATGAGCTGGGGATGTTGGGGTGTCAACTCCAGAAGTCTTCAATCTGCTCCCTAGTTTTACCCTTGATGCGATTTGTCGCAAATGTCAAAATTCGCCCATTCAAAAGTGAATAGTGACACGATCGCGGTGAGATGGTTCAGAAATTTTCAGATGTCCTCACACGGGGGCTTGGAATAACGATTGATTTGTCCAATCAATCCTTGAATTTTCTCCTAGAAGACGTGACAGACGCTTTCACCATCGCTGTTCGATCGCTAAATATTGGAGGGAGTATAAATAGAGTAATTATCCCGCGATAATTTCAGGGGACTTTGATATTTTGAAAATTGCTTGCTTTAATTGCAAAAAACTACAGCTATCCCCAATTCAGGGGTAGTTGCGGATTGGCTGTCATGGCGTTGTCTTAGACCAGATCTAGGGAACCCAAGCGTGAGAGAGCGCGAGGGTAATTAGAAGGACTAGACAAACACAATTGAATCTTAGCATACTTGGCTGGCGATGACAACCCTTTCCTCAATTACAGATCGAAGGAGAGATTCACCTGGACTATGCCCCTGCCTCCCCACTCCCCTATTCGGTGTTAAGATAATTTGTCGAGGCTCATGCGGATTTGTTGCTCTCGCAGATTTAATTCTGCAATTAGTTCAGATTCCTGAAGGACAACTCCACTGCGAGTAATTTCTTCGCCAGTTTTAAGTTTCTGCGCCATTTGATAACAAACTTGACATTTTCCTAAAACTCCCAGAATGGAAGGTGTAAATTTAGCAAAGAGGATTTCGTCTTCTGGAGAAAAGCCATTTCGATCGATTCTGGCAAATAAATCGTCTTGAGGGTTTTGATCTTTCTTCAACTTGTTGATAAATTGGACAATCGCCACGACATCATGTTGTTTGGTTAATAAAGGCCAAGCCAAAATAGTGTAGGTACGATAACCTGTTTTTTTGTCAGTTTGCTTTGCCTGTTCGGAACGAGGATCGTCATAGACATCAAAAGGAATATTAATAGCTTTACCTTTGGTGGCTGCTAAACCAACAATTCCTTTGTTCATGGGGACATCAATCATCAGAGAGCCACCCGCGCCATCTTCTGCAATCAGGGAACCCACTGCTTTGCTTTGTTGATCGATTAAAAAAATACTGGTGCGATCCGCCCCTAATAAATTACCTGCTTTGCGGGTAATTTGAGCCAACATCTGACATAGGGTAGAAACTAATGTATTAATCGCTTCTTCAACGGTGCGGCTTTGAATAATTTGACTTGGTTGAGCAATAGATATAGTGTCGCTTCTTGTCCAATTTGGATTGAGAGAAGTTTGGCTTATTGGATTGTTGTCTGGTATAGTATCCTCCAGATCCAATCCAGCGATTTCTCTCCAGTTTAATCCCAATAGTTGACAAATTTCTAGAAAATTTGTCCGATTGACAGGATGGCCTTTGAGGAATAAGTTATCAATAACAAGAGCCAGAGATCGACCCAGGGCTTCTTTGGACTTGATATCTTGCTGTTGGATCTTATGTCTCCAAGTAAGTTGAACGTATTGGATATGTTTAGGATGGACACTCAATGTCTTGTACATATCTGAGCATCGTAAATCTGTTTCAATCATAAAATAATTAAATTTTGCTTGCAAATAAGCCAGTTGGCCTAAATTATAGTCTCATCAGAGGGTAATCTGGTACTTCCTGACGGGGAGTAGGGGGCAGGGGCATCTTCGTACTGATTTCAACTCAGAGGCAAAGGACATCTGCTACATTATCTCTAACTCCTGCAGAGGTTTGGCAACAGCCAATACCTCATACTTCAATGGCAGTAGATACAATGGAGTCTATTTGAACATAAATAGGAGTCTACTACCTGTGGTGTCACAAGTGCCTCAAAGCATCTACGAAGCTACAACTGCTGAAATTGCTCAACAACTCTTAGCTGCACAAGAGCAAAAACGCTCCTTTTTCGCCCAAATCCAAGAGCAAATGCGTCTTGATGATAAATTACTCGCTTGGGCGATGGGTAACCCCAGCTTGCGATCGCAGTTGTTTCGCTTTATCGATACTTTACCAGCTTTGCGGAGTAAAACTGAAATTGCCCGTCACTTACAAGAGTACTTGGGAGACGATTCTGTTGAACTCCCAGCTACACTGAAAACCCTGCTGAATTTTGCCAGCCCTGACTCTATGCCGGGACAGATAGCGGCGACAACTGTCTCTACCGCTGTGGAAACCCTGGCTCATAAATATATTGCTGGGGAAACTATTAAGCAAGTAGTCAAAACTATTGAGCGACTGCGGAAAGAAAAAATGGCTTTCACTCTGGACTTGCTAGGGGAAGCCGTCATTACAGAAACCGAAGCTCAGTCTTATTTAGAAAACTACTTAGACTTAATGACAGAGTTGACTCAAGAAGCCAAAAGTTGGTCAACGGTTAAAGAGATAGATATAGCTGATGGAGAAAAGCTACCACATGTTCAGGTCTCTGTCAAGCTTACGGCATTTTACTCTCAGTTCGATCCGTTAGATGAGGAGGGGAGTAAGGCACGAGTTTGCGATCGCATTCGTATTTTACTGCGCCGTGCTAAAGAGTTGGGGACTGCGGTTCACTTCGATATGGAACAATATGTCTATAAAGATATGACGCTGGCGATTCTGAAGGATTTGTTGATGGAGGAGGAATTTCGCGATCGCACTGATATTGGGATGACTCTCCAAGCTTATCTGCGAGATAGCAAAAAAGACTTACAAGATTTAATTGTATGGGGGAAAAAACGGGGTTATCCAATTACTATTCGTTTGGTGAAAGGGGCATATTGGGATCAGGAAACGATTAAGTCGCGCCAAAATCATTGGCCTCAACCAGTTTATAATAATAAAGTGGCTACGGATGCAAATTTTGAGGAAATGACTCAGCTATTGCTGGAAAATCACGAGTATCTTTATGCGGGAATTGGTTCTCATAATGTGCGCTCGCAGGCTAAGGCGATTGCGATCGCAGAACATCTCAATATTCCTCGTCGCCGCTTTGAGATGCAGGTATTATATGGGATGGGCGATCAGTTAGCTAAGGCTTTGGTACAGCGAGGTCATCGGGTTCGGGTTTATGCTCCTTATGGGGATTTATTGCCGGGGATGGCTTATTTGATTCGGCGGTTATTAGAAAATACGGCTAATAGTTCTTTCTTACGTCAAAGTTTGGAAAATCGACCAATTGATGAATTATTGGCTGCACCTAAAGTAATATTGGCAAAGGATGAGATAACGGATGTAACGGATAGTTTTTCTATTAGTGAAAGAAAGTTACCTTGCATAGATAACGGATCCTCTCCTGAGTTTTATAATGCGGCGGATACGGATTATGCTCAAGTAAGAGCGAGGGAAGCAGGAGAGAAAGGGTTAAAATTTGTTCGTCAAGAATTAGGGAAAACTTATTTACCTTTAATTGATGGTAAGTATGTAGAAACTGTGGAAACGGTTGATTCGGTAAATCCTTCTAATTTTAGTGAAGTTATTGGCAAAATTGGTCTGATTTCTATCGAACAAGCTGATATGGCATTGGCTGCAGCAAAGGCGGCTTTTCCTGGTTGGCGGAAAACACCTGCAAAGGAAAGGGGAGATATTTTGCGCAAAGCGGCAGACTTGATGGAAAAGCGTCGCCCGGAATTATCGGCTTGGATATGTTTAGAAGTAGGGAAGGCATTGCGGGAAGCTGATGCGGAAGTTTCAGAGGCAATTGATTTTTGTTGCTATTATGCCGATGAAATGGAACGACTGGATCGAGGATATAATTACGATATTGCGGGAGAAAATAATCGATACATTTATCAGCCGCGAGGGATTGCATTGGTAATTTCTCCTTGGAATTTCCCTCTGGCAATTGCAACTGGCATGACTGTAGCAGCATTGGTAGCAGGAAATTGTACTTTACTGAAACCAGCGGAAACTTCATCAGTAATTACAGCAAAATTAACAGAGATTTTGGTAGAAGCAGGGATACCTAAAGGGGTATTTCAATATGTGCCGGGAAAAGGTTCCCAAGTAGGAGCTTATATGGTAAAACATCCCGATGTTCACTTGATTGCTTTTACTGGCTCCCAAGAAGTAGGTTGTCGAATTTATGCCGATGCCGCTATATTACAACCAGGACAAAAACATCTCAAACGAGTGATTGCTGAGATGGGTGGGAAGAATGGCATTATTGTAGATGAAAGTGCCGATCTCGACCAAGCCGTCGCCGGGGTAGTGCAATCAGCCTTTGGGTATAGCGGTCAAAAATGTTCCGCTTGTTCGCGAGTAATTGTGGTAGAATCCGTCTATGATGCCTTTCTGATGCGCTTAGTGGAAGCAGCGCGATCGCTAAATGTGGGATTGGCGGAAAATCCCGGTACAAAAGTAGGCCCAGTCATTGATGGCAAAGCACGCGATCGCATTCGGGATTATATTGAAAAAGGACGTAGTGAAGCTGACATTGCTTTAGAAATTTCTGTACCGGATACAGGTTATTTTGTCAGCCCCACTATCTTTACTAATGTTTCTCCCGATGCCAAGATTGCTCAAGAGGAAATATTTGGGCCTGTTGTTGCCGTAATTCGGGTAAAAGATTTTCCAGAAGCCCTGAAGGTAGCAAATGGGACAAATTTTGCTTTGACAGGTGGATTATACTCTCGCACGCCTTCTCATATTCAACAGGCTTCAGCGGAATTTGAAGTAGGAAATTTGTATATCAATCGCACGATTACAGGGGCAATTGTAGCGCGACAACCTTTTGGCGGATTTAAACTTTCTGGAGTTGGCTCCAAGGCAGGAGGTCCTGATTATTTGTTACAATTTTTGGAACCTCGCGTGGTGACAGAGAATATTCAGCGTCAAGGTTTTGCACCGATTGAGGGGATGGATTAGGGAATGGGGAATGGGGAGGGTTTTGAGGAATGAGTTTTGACTTAAGACTCTCCTCCTGTTTGCTCTTTTTCTGTTTTCTGTTTCCCAGGAATATGGTGCGTTAGCTTTCGCGTAGGGCACTCTACAAATAGATACAGCAACCGCTAGGGCGGTTAAGACATTCTCAATTCCTCAAACCATTGATTTGAAAGCTTT
>DOIX01000070.1:0-6483 GCA_003511885.1 Cyanobacteria bacterium UBA11153 | reverse complement strand
TAGCCCCTAGCCCCTCACTATACTTTGCGTAACTCCTGACAATGTAGAGAGAAGTCCCACGCTATATTTTGCCAGAAAATGTCAGCGTGGGCAGTTCACCCTTCAATTACAAACTCTAGGGCTTCACCTTGGGCACTGCCAAACTTTAACTGAGTACCAGATTTCAAGGGCACTTCCTCGTGGTGGATTCTCTGCCAACCATCAGCTAGTAAAATATGAGTACCATTGCGAGAAAAATCGCGAATAAAATAAGTAGGTTCCCTTCCTTCCTCACTTAACACCTCGCGGCAGATAATTTCGGCATGTTTGTAACTTACCCACATTTCTTTATCCATTACCAAATCATTTTCTTGACTTCTTCCTACTCGCATTAATCCACCAAAAATCCGCCAAACTTTATCTTTTGAAGGAACAGAGCGCAAATAAGCTAAGGGTACGGGAGGACCATCCCAGTTTGTTTGGAGATTAAATTCCGTAATTACTTCGTCAATTGGTGCAATTAACTCTCCATTAAACTCTGGATGAACGTACAAAACTGGCAAAGTCCAAGCAGGTTGATTAAATTTATATAGAGTTAAGAGTTGTTGTCTAGCTACGGCGACAGCTTGCTCGATAGGCATCCTTTCTGCCAGAGATTGAGCTAAACTTTTAATAAAACTGAGAGATTCGCGATCGGCAATTGAATCTCGCATTCCTAAAACTGCGGGAACCCCATGATGTATTAATACCTCTGCCAAACTACTGCGAGGGATAGTCCGTCCTCCTACTGTTTCTGGTTGAGCGCCCCAACAAGCATTAAATACTGCTAATGTTACTTGATTTCGCACTAAAACTTGAGCAAGCTCAGTACCATTAATTGTGGCTTCCGAGTTTAGAAATAATAAGCCCCCATCTGGCCCAGGTTCGCCATGACCTGCATAAAATACAATATTATAATCGCCCTTTTCTAAGGCATCAATTAGTTCTCCCCTTGTTGGTTGCAGTAATTTATCAACATGGCAAGGAACCAAAGTGAGCTTGCCTTTTCCCAAAGCTTTAAAAACATCTTCTAGTGCCGCTGCTTCTTCTTCTAGTTGTAAACCAACAGCTAAACGGTTAGATTTATGAGTATCCTGTCCTAATACTAATAACACCTTAAGAGTCTGTTGATTTTTACTTCTAAGTTGAAGAGAGTCAACATTACTAGTAGTGCGACTAAATAACAAGTGTGGCGAGAGAGATACTGCTGGCTTACCTGCCATATCTTGCATGATTTCCCAAGGGAGTGGGATAAAATCGGGATGACGAATTTCCAATCGCAAACGCAGCGGTTTATTTTGTCCCCTCGCAATACCGCGACTTTCTGCTAACGCTGTTTGAATTGGACCGGCAAAGAGCCATTGCCACAATTCAATCCCCAATCGCTGCATCAAACGTCCCCCATAGCCAATTGCTGGGTCTGGTACTGTAATATCGCTATCTAGAGGTGAAGTCGGCTGGGTTTTCGGTGGGTAATTGATTAGGGGTATGTGGGGCAACTCTCCCAGGGAAAACATTTGTTGCCACGCCAGCCAAGTCTGAGTCAAGGTTTGAGGCCATGGCGAGTTATGATGAACATAGCCCTCATGATAAGGGGCTTTAATTACCCAAATGGCAAAATTATCCGCCTCAGAGGTTGAGAGACGGGCGATCGCTAAACTGAGGCAAGGGTTTTCAACTGACAACATTCAAAGCGCACATTTACAGCAACGATAATCTGCTTTATTCTTTAGTGTACCTAGTATTCTGGAGTTTAGAGTAAAAAGTGGATTATATCGGCTGCTTCTGGCTGCTGGTTCAAGTGGCGATTGACTTGGATTAAGATCGGATGAGGATTGCCATGGGTTTGGTATTGCTTGTAAAGTGCGATCGCATTTTGTACCACTTGTTGACAGTGTGAGATCCGTCATGGTTTTCTTACCAGTATTCAATAAATATTTTTAGCCAAGATTGTAGTGTTTGAGCGCGTCGTTTAACTGTATCTTCTGAAAGTGATGGAGATACTTGAATTATAAACTCAGCCGCTCTTTCCGGCTGAATCTCTGAAAGATCGTTGGCATTTTGCCACTTAAACCATGCCGAGCCAACATTCGATGAAATAAATTGGTAAGCCAGGAATCTCATTTTTGCTTCTTGTTTTGGTAAACGGTTGAGCATATCACATGCGGTGGTTGGTCTCTCACGTTCATCTGCAAGACCAAGAATTTCTACTGCTCTTCGATAGTAAGAAAACTGTCTTTCGGCAATTTTTGTTATCTCTAAGAACTTTTCTCGAACGATATCTCAATATCAACACGAGCATTACTAACAGTACGCTTACTATCTTGAAATGAGCGGGGCTGTGCTTCTGGTCTTACACCACCTTGCTCGCTCGCCAGCTTAACAAAACGTTTAGCCTTAGCAAAAGCCTGTTTTCGTTGTGCTTTTTGAGACTTGGTGCATTGTTCTTCAATCTTAGCAAGAAATGATAAGCCATCTCGATCGGTAACAGGGACGTTTTGCGCCCAAGGACAACTGTAGCCACCATCCTTCTCGATATCATCTCCTTGAGCTTGTACTCTCCCACGGTAGGGTGCTTGCGAAAGTAGTGGTTTGTTTTGTTTTTGTCCTTCTGCCACAATTGAATCCCTAATTTGTATTATTACTGGTTCTATGAAATCATATTATGGTAGAAACTAACCATCCATTTCTTCTATCTTCATAATGAATCGACTTAATAAGCGTGCCTTTGAATTCCTCCGTGCCGAAGTGAAACGATGCACTGGAGATTCCCCGATTGATAAAGTCGAAGAAGAAATAGTATTAAAGCGGTTAAAAAAATTGCGATCGCAAGAAGGAGAGTCGGTAAAACTGGATGAATTGCGGGAGAATATTGTTGATGTATTGCCCCAATTTAGCGAAAAAATTATCAAACAAGCAGCTAAACTTAATCAACCGCCAGGAATACTGAGCAAAATTACAGGAATGGCGATATTTTTTGGTAGTGCCGCTGGAATAATTTGGATTATTAATTTACCTTACCCGATGATCCGTCGTCCGGTAGCGCGAGTAGCTCCAATCTTGCTATTACCCAGCTATATTAGTATGGATAATGATTATCGGCAGGCAATTAGAAATGTTGAACAAGCGGATCAATTGATTAATAATGCTACCAGTGGGGCTGATTTTACTCTAGGAGAAGAGAAGGTTAAAGCAGCACAAAAACATTTGGATGGTTTGCCCGTTTGGTTTTTAGGTTATGAACCAAGATTTTACTGTAGTTTGTTTAGCTGTAGCTGGAAATTTACCCTGGATGAATTTGAAAATGCTCGTGCCAATGTAGCGCGGATGGAAGCAAAAGTATTCCAGGAAAAGAATGGGCAAACTGGATTAGAGAAAGCCGAAGAGTCTCTCAATCAAGCCAAAACACAGTACCAACAAGCATCAAACCCAACAGAGAAACAAAACGCGAGCGCATCTTGGCAAGCCGCACTGGATCAAATTGAACAAATCCCTCCTGCTACCTTAGCCGGAAAAATGGCACAAACCAAACTCCAATCCCACCAACGGGATTTTGAAAAATTGGTAGGTTTTGCTGTAGATAATCAGCGCACGGGTTCCCTAATTGGTGCAGCCCAAGAATTTGCCTTTGCCGCAGCTAAAGCCTCACAAAATCCTCCCCATTCAGCTACAGAGTGGGAACAAATTATCAAATTATGGCAAGAAGCAATTAATCGACTTCAACAAGTGCCTTTGGAAGATCGAGGTTATCTACAAGCACAAAAATTACTCGCAACTTATCAAACTAATTTAGGTATCGTCCAAACCCGATTAACCGCAGAAAAAGAATCTGTAGAAGCCCTTGATATCGCCCAAAAAGAAATTCAAGACTTACTTGCTAGCGTACCAGCCGATGCTAACTCTTTAAATCGTAACTCCGCCATCAGTCAACTTCAGGGCATTATCGATAACTTGAGAAAAGTACAATATGGCACAACTGCTTATCGGAAAGCTCAGGAATTATTGGCATCTGCACAGAATAAACTTAATCAACTGCAACGGTAATCTAGTGCAAGATTATCCATGCTAACTTCTATGACATTGGGTAATTCGTCCCGATTTAGGCGCTGCTATAGCCATTGAAGCACCAAATTAACTCAAGACAATTATTGGTCAATATATCTTAGCTAATTAATAAGCTGTCGGTGCATCTGATCGAGATGAATTATAAAAGTCACCCCGCATTGCGGGGTAACTTTCAATCAAAGTTTCGTCCCACATTCCGGACAGAAACTATGAGTAGAAATAGTCTTCGCCCCACAATGACTGCAATAAATCACCTCAGCGATTATTTCATTTTTGGGACGTTCCGGCAAACCAATCATTTGAGCATTACTCTTACCTGGTGCAACCATGGGATAACAGTTTTCATCTCTTTTCACCCGGATATCGGCAAAAACTGGGCCATTGTATGCGAGAATTTCTGCGATCGCATCCTCTAATTCATCCGGCTTTGTCACCAGCATCCCCTTGACACCGTAAGCTTCAGCTAATTTAACGAAATCTGGCATTCCTAATTCCATATCGGATGCAGAATACCTTTCGCCGTAAAATGCTTCTTGCCACTGACGTACCATCCCTAGCCAAGCATTATTGAGAATCACTGTTTTCACATTAATGCCATAATGTGCCAGAGTTCCTAATTCCTGAATATTCATTTGAATTGAAGCATCGCCAGCAATACAAATTACTTGTTCGTTGGGTAGGGCGACTTTCACACCCATTGCCGCAGGCATCCCATAACCCATTGTACCTAAACCACCGCTAGTAATCCAACGGCGCGGTCCATTTTTCAGGAATTGGGCTGCCCACATTTGATGTTGTCCCACATCGGTTGTATAGTAAGCATTGGGCGCTTGACGGTGTAATTCTACCACCACTTCTTGGGGAGAAATGCAATCGGGATAATGTGATACTTCTAAGGGATATTCTTCACGCCAACGGTTAATTCGGGCTAACCATTCTTGAGTTTGCTCGGTATTTGCAGGAATTTCTTGCTCTTCATAACGTCGCAACATTTCCTGCAAAACTAACTTCACATCTCCCACAATTGGTACTTGAGGGGCGCGATTTTTCCCAACTTCAGCGGGGTCAATATCAATATGAATTACTTGGGCATGGCTGGCAAATGTATCCAGTTTACCTGTAACTCGGTCATCAAAACGCGCACCCACAGCGATTAGCAAATCGCACTCAGTTACAGCAAAGTTAGCATAAGCTGTCCCGTGCATACCCAACATACTGACAGATAGAGGATGATTTTCATCAAATGCCCCTTTACCCATTAAAGTTGTCGTGACGGGAATTTGGAATATTTCGGCTAATTTGTGCAACTCCTCATGAGCCGCCGATGCGATCGCGCCACCACCCACATATAATAAAGGTCGCTTGGCTTCCCGCATCAAATGCAAAGCCTGATTAATTTGACGCGGATTCCCCTTCACTGTAGGGCGATAACCAGTTAATTTCACCGTACCAGGTTCCACAGGTACATAGTCAAACTCTTCCAACCCCACATCTTTGGGGATATCAATTAAAACAGGTCCTGGACGACCAGTGCTAGCAATGTGGAAAGCTTCTGCTACAATCCATGCCATATCCTTGGGGTCGCGCACCACATAGGAATGCTTCACAATTGGTAACGTAATCCCATAAATATCCGTTTCCTGAAAAGCATCGGAACCAATTGCCGCCCGTGGCACTTGACCTGTAATAATGACCATTGGGATGGAATCCATGTGGGCGGTAGCAATACCCGTGACTAAATTAGTCGCACCTGGCCCTGATGTCCCAAAACATACCCCCACTTTACCAGTAGCACGAGCATAACCATCAGCAGCATGAGCAGCCCCTTGTTCGTGTCTGACTAGGATATGCTGAATTTCCCCACGAGTTTCCCAGCGATACAATTCGTCATAAATCGGTAGGATAGCGCCACCGGGATAGCCGAAAATATGCTCGACACCGTGACGCTTGAGACTATCCATCAAGGCAAAAGCCCCTGTTTGCGGAGTACTCATTTTCTGTTGGACTTCTTTGTTGACAATGGTTTGAGAACGCACTCTGAATTACCTCACTAAAGGACTAAAGGTTTTTTTATGCTATCGAAATATCTATCTCAAATACTTGATTTGGCTGGGGATAACCCTTTATTTTATAGGATAATGCAGATTTCTGTCCAGATCATACCCTGGAAAAACAGATTGGTTAACATAGGTTAAGCCAATCTAGAAGATTTGCGATAGCGAAGCCCGCAATTTGGCATCGCTTTGTCAGTCAAGCAGGCATTCGCCTTGGTGTACAGAAGCAATGGCATGATATCAGTTGATATAGCAACCGCCAGGACAGTTAGGACATTCTCAATTCCTCAAACCCTTGATTTTACAGTTTTCTTTATAAGCCAAGAGCCAATAGCCTCTAGTCCCT
>DOIX01000387.1 GCA_003511885.1 Cyanobacteria bacterium UBA11153 | reverse complement strand
TGAGAATGCTGCAAGATCTGAGTTAAAACTAACTGCGATTGTAATTTTAGTCCATTAAAATGGACTTGATCCATTAGCCGTAGAATTAATTCTACGGATGGTTTTCTAGCTTACCCATTACCTAATTATTAGCATAAAATCCTAAATGATTGGCAATCGGACGTTGTTGCATGGGAATTTTATTGTGAATAGGAGCATTGAGAACTTTTGCTCCAGCAGGAGTAGCCATCACTAAGGTGGTAGAACCACCTCCATCTAAATTGAGAGCCATATCGACTCCTAATTTTAACAAGATCTCTTGCACTTCAGATGCTTTTAATCCTTCGCTATAAAAGCGCTGTTTTCCATCGACTAAAAGCAACCATAATTTTTCTCCTTTTTTATCTAAAGCTGCTACTACACGAGGATAATTTTTCAGATCTTGACTGTTATATTCGTCAATAGTTGTTGCTTTGCCATTTTTGATTAGTATTTTATTACCCGCTACTGCTTGCTGAGTTCCTTCCGGACAGATACCGCTAGCGATAATTCGAGCGCGATTGTTAGCAGCAAAACAAAGAACGGGAAACTTAGAATTTGGTTCTGAATAAATTTTGCCGTTAGAGATAGCCTCACCGACATTGTTAACGCGATCGCCATTTTTAGGAAAGTAATCCCAAGGAGCATTTTCTTTAAAAGGAGAAAAGAAATTAGCATTGATTGCCAATTGCAGTTTGAATTCTTCTAAAAATTGAGAAGCAGTGCGAGCGTTAGTTTCCATCTTGTCGGATTCCTGCGTTCCCGGAGTCACAAAAACCCCGATTCCCGGTGCTGTCAAATCGATATTAACGAGGTGCAGCATGACGGGATGAGGAAGGGAACGAACTTCTCTCTTGTAACTAATTCCCTGGAATAGCGATCGCGTTTCGTTGGTTAGTGGCGGACGGGAAAAGAATGGTGTATTATATATTATTATTGGTACTAGCAATACGATCGCTATTATTGCTTTTACAGCCAACTCTGTACGGCATTGAGAAATTACTTTCATGAATTTGTTGTTAGTTGTTAGTTTGCCCATCTTAACAAACCTAAAATAGAGCGTCGATCGTTCTTTTTTTCTTTATTGTCACTTTGTTTGATTATAACATTTCTCAAATGAATGAGGTACAAACGATCCCCCTAAATCCCCCTTAATCAAGGGGGACTTAATCTTAAAGACTGTACCTCACTAACTTGAAAATCGCTATATATCCTTGTTGCTAACTTTAGTGAATTTATGCCTGATTCTCCACAATATAACTTTGCCGATAGAGATCTGAGAAATCGCTCCTTTCAAGGACAAAATCTCAATGGTGCAGACTTTAGCGGTGCCGATATTCGCGGTTGTAATTTCAGCAACGCCCAGTTAGTTGGCGCTAACTTTGAAAGAGTGAAAACCGGATTATCTCGCCGCCAGTTAATATCCATATTACTCGCAATCGCAATTGTTTTTTTAGTATTAGGAGATGTCGTAGGACAACTGATATTTAATGCTCAAGGACAAGTTCCCGGTTCTCCTTCTTGGTCTTTTGTTATTTTATTATACACGGTGTTAATGGTAGCAGGATTAGCGGCTGGAACTACTGCCATTTACGGAAAAACAGATACTTTAGGAAGAGTTGCGATCGCAGTATCTAGCATCTTATCGGGAGCGATTGTGGGCTTCTTTTATCTCGGTGTCTTGACTAATAACAATCCTATCGCAGCAATAGCAGGTATGATTGGAGGTGGAAGTTTGATGTATTTTGTCAATTCTCAATGGCATTTTCAACTAGTAAAGATCGCGATCGCTGCTGCTGCGGCAATAACTGCTTATGGAGCGACTTTTCTCTTGAGTGCCACTGCTAGTTCTTTTTTAAGCGTGGAAATAATATTCCCTTGGGGAGTTGTTTTTACTTTGTTGTCTTTGGTTTATTTTTGGTTTGCGATCGTTTCTTTATTTCATGTCGTTTTGCAAGTGCAACAAGCAGTTGGAACTTCTTTTAAAAGAGCTAATCTCACAGATGCTATATTTACTAATGCCGAGTTATGGAATACAGATCTCGATCGGTGGAAATTAGAAAGTTGAAGGTGAAAAATGGTAAGTTTAAACTTGAAAATTGAAATTTAAGTGTCGTTATTTCGGACTCTCAACTTGAAGACTGCATAACCCACTCCTGTAATTCGATCTCCTGGCAACTCCCCCTGTTCGAGTTGTTCGATGACTGGTTGAATATCCTCTGGAATACTAAAAGAATTAGAAGCCGACATCTCTTGGATTTCTGCTGAGAAAATCTCTGCAAAATAATTTGGCGAAATGATGACTCCCTGGCGTTGCTTTTGGCTGAGAAACTCTATAAAACTCGCAACCAATGCCAGATGTTCTGGAGAGAGTCGATCCAGCCATCGCTCGATTTGCTGTCGAAGTGCCGCTATATTCATAATGCTCTCAAACCTGTTGATTTTACATTCATTTTAACGAAAAATTACGCTCTATCCTGGGTTCAATTCCAATCCCATGACTACAATTGATCGTAATTGTTCGAGAATATATTGAATCAAGAGTTCTCCAAACAGTTCTTCATAAACAGAATCTGGAACAGCTAAGTAAATTGTCGATCCCCCTAAATCACCCTTAATAAGGGGCACTTTTAGTTTAAATTTCATTCCCTTATTAAGGGGGACTTTTAGTTTTCATTCTCCATCCAAATTTCCCTTGAAAATGGGAATTTTCCAGTTCCCCCCTTAATAAGGGGGGCTAGGGGGGATCGCACTCTGTATCGCAGCACAAACACCCTCAAAATCCCCTAAAACCTGCTCATTTGTAAACCGAATAATCGTTATTCCCCTTGAAAATGGGAATTTTCCAGTTCCCCCCTTAATAAGGGGGGCTAGGGGGGATCGCACTCTGTATCGCAGCACAAACACCCTCAAAATCCCGTAAAACCTGCTCATTTGTAAACCGAATTATTGTCAAACCATAGCCCTCTAATCTCTCAGTTCGTTCTCGATCCCACGCCTTCTCCTCATCCGTAAAATGACTCTCTCCATCAACTTCAATCACCAACTTGAGACTAGGACAATAAAAATCAACAATAAAATGGTCGATTGGTCTTTGCCTCAAAACCCGAAATTGGAACGTTCTCAAATAGCCATACCAAAGCTTCTTTTCGGCAGGAGTCATATTTTTACGAAGTTCTTTTGCCCTAGCCACCAAAGCAGGATTATAAGGCAGATGAAAATCGCTATGCTTTAAGTTTGTCATCGTTCTCTCAAAGTTTCGCTTTTACCCCCAATGTTGTCGCTCCAGATACCACCTAATTCACACCTTCCAACTGCAAAAAATGCAATCGTCCTGAACTTTCCCCCGCTACAATTGTCACCCCATCTGGTGCAACTGCACAGCAGTTTATTGCACCCTCTCCAGTGAAACTGGCAATAATTTCTCCTGTGGCTAAGTCCCAGATTTTGAGTGTGTTGTCACGGGAAGAAGAAATCAATTTTTGACCATCAGGTGTGATAGCGATAGCTTCTACCCAATCACGATGACCAGTAATAGTAAATTGTTCTTCTCCTGACATCAAGTCCCAGACTTTGATTGTCTTGTCATCGGAAGCAGAAATGATCTGCTTTCCATCGGGGGTGATAGCAACTGCATTTACCCAGCCACTATCACCATTAAGAGTGCGCACTTCCTCCCCGCTGGCTCTCTTTCAAGTCAAGTGATAAGTTTTTGTTATTTCCAAAGATTTCCAGGGGTAATGACCCTCGA
>DOIX01000393.1 GCA_003511885.1 Cyanobacteria bacterium UBA11153 | reverse complement strand
TGTCTCCCCTAGCCCGCCTAGTTCCCACTGTCTCCCGTGTCCCCCTTGTCCCCCTTGTCCCCCTTGTCCCCCTTGTCCCCCTCTCTCTCCTCCGATTCCTTACGGAATGGGAGCGCGAGGATACAAAGGTTGTTGCTGTGCCATGGAGACAGCCATAAATAGGATATTTTGTCTTTCGATGGCGGGGAAATTAATTGTGTAAATAATATGATTTTGCTGCCACATTACCGCTGAAAAGGGATAGGAAGGATTTTGCTGAGGACCCTCCAACAGATATCCTTCTACATTAGGGGCTAAAGTAATGCGATCGCCTTTTTCTTTATACTTCTGTAATTCCCGTTGGGCGCTGACGTTGGTTTGGCTAGTTGCGGTAAAGCTACCCAAAAAGCAGGGGAAGGAGCCACGAGAGCAGGTAAACAGACTAACTGTAAAGCTCAGTGGCGTTTCTGACGGAAAAACGCGGATAATCAGGCGACTTTCATCAATATCTAGTGGTTGCCCAATCCGTATTTCCGCTGGCAAACGCATGGGCAAGCCCGCAGGCAATTTACCCTGAATTTCCTCTAAGTGAGGAATAAATACTGAAGCGGGGCGTGCCCGCACTCCTTCAGTAGTGCTTAAAATTATTAAACACCATGGCGCGATCGCAAATAACTTAAATAAGGATATTCCCCAACTTCTTTTTGTCATCCCCCCTTGTTGATTATTCATCCCCTACTCCCAATTTTGCAGAATCATTTTCTCTAATTTTACTACAAACATCTCTTAAATTTTTAGCATCAAATGGTTTTGTCAAGTATTCTGTTGCACCAGCTAGTCGCCCTTGCACCTTATCGAAAACTTTATCTCTGGATGTTAACATGACAATCGGTAAATCCCCAAATTGCGGCAGACAGCGCAGCGTGCGGCAGAGGAAGAATCCATCAATATCTGGCATAGATACATCTAATAATAAAATTTCGATTGGATATTTGTACATTAAGGATAAAGCTTCTTCTGCATTATTAGCTACCACAATTTGGTAGTTATTACCTATGGATGCTTTGATCATTTCTTGCATGACTTTACTATCATCTACTGCCAAAATTGTTGGTTTATTATTTTCTAAAAACATAGTTTTTTTCGGTAAATTACAGCTAAAGTCAAAAAGGGGGAATGGGAAATAGGGAATGGGGAATTTTTAGTTTTGATTTTTTCCTCTCGCTCCACTCTATGCTATCTACTCCCTACTCCCCAGCCCTGGGGATGAGCAATAGCTATCGTAGATATTACGAAATATTTATTTTACTTAAGATAATTAACCCAATTATGAAAAATTGGTTAAGATCGGAGAACAGAAGATTTGTGCGATCGCACGGGAGGTTTTCTGGGAAGTAAGAGAATATTTGCTATACCTAACTTCACCAGTACAATTTTTATTGCATTATTGTAACGTTCATTGACTTAATTTCATAAGTTCGTCCTCCTGACAGGCTATAAATAGGATTGACACTCTCCGTGACTGTCTTCGCGGAGATTCTCAGAAGTTGTTCCGAAGCGGGCTAAATCTACCAAAACATCATAGAAGCATAGTTTAGTCAGAAAGATTGTGGGCTAAAGCCCACGCCCGTCGCTTTTCCTCCTCTGGCTTCAAGTCAGGGGTTTCCAAACTCCGGTGAGGTTTTTTATGAAAACAATTGTATGTGAGAATGGAGGAGTCCGATTGGATGATAGGTATGGGCAGGATCGGAATAACCTAATGGCTGATTTGGCATTAGATGATTTGACTCATCTAGCCGCTGCTGTTGCTCAGACACCAGCAGCGATAATTGCTTTGCTCGATACTGAGGGTATCCGGATTGCCAGTCAAGTAGGTTTGGCATCCGGAGCAGTTGAATTCTACTTACAATTCTGTATCCAAACAATCAAATACTTAGAAAACCACCAAGATATTCTATTAATCGTTGAAGATACCTTAAGGGACAAAAGTTTAATTGACCAAAGTTTGACCAGTTATAAACCGATACCCAACTCGCCAACGATTCGGTTTTACACAGCTTTTCCCTTAATCAACCCTCAAGGAAAAATTTTCGGTCTTGTCTTGGCGATTGATGGGGAACCGCGAAAGTTAAATAGGCAACAAAAAGAAGCATTAAAAGTTTTAAAGAGACAAGCAAATACACAACTGGCACTCTACACCCAGGTGGCGAAAAGAACCGAAATTCAGACTCAGGAGCGAGAATATCGCCAGAGATCCCCAAAACAAATATTACAAAAGACGGAAAATACTTCATGGGAAAGATCGCAAGATTTGATTTGCGTAATCGGTGTAGATGGTTATTTAAAAGGAGTGAATTCAAGATTTGAAAAAACTCTAGATTACAGTACGGAAGAAGTGCTAGAGCGGCTTTTCTGGGATTTCGTACATCCAGAAGATCGTAGCCAAACCAGGGCAGAATTAGAGAAGCTAACTGACAAAACCTCCACCGTCTCCTTTGAAAACCGTTATCGCTGCAAGGATGGTGGCTACAAGTGGTTGTCTTGGAATGCCTTCCCTCTATTAGAGGAGGAAGATATGGTATATGCGATTGCGCGTGACATCACCAAAACTAAACAGAGAAAAGCTTCTTTGCTGGAGCGATCCCGAGTTTCTACCCTCGAAGCCGATATTGGTGCAGCTCTAGTATCTCAAAACTTGACACTAAAAGAAAGCCTCGCCGAATGTACCGAGGCGATGATCCGACATTTACATGCTATCGGTGCCGGAATTTGGACAGTTGAGAGAGAAGCGGGGAATTTGTCAAGATTTGACTCCTTAGAGTTACAAAGTGCAACCGGAAAACTCCTCCCCGCCGAACTTTTTCCCTGTCAAATCGCCCCCAATGAAGGTATCATTGGTGCGATTGCCCACACCAGAAAATCGATTAGCACCTGCCTGTCAACTCCCGGTAATGACAAAGTGCCATCCACCTTCTTAAGTGGCTATCCCCTGATTATCGATTCTCAAGTTGTGGGAGTAATGGCACTTCACTCTCACCAACCCTTCTCCCAAGTAGTTGACGGGGTTTTAGGTTGGGTAGCTAACGCTATTGCCGTGGCAATCGATAGAGTTTGGGCAAGAGAAGAATTACTCAGCCGTCGCGAAGCTTTGCTATTTCAGTTAGCCAGTCAAATTCGCAACTCCCTAGAATTAGATACCATCCTGGAAACAGCAGTCACAGAAATTCGCACCTTGCTTAGGGTTGACAATTGCAGCTTTATATGGTACTTTGCCGATCCTAATTGCCATAGCATCTGCGTAACTCACGAAGCGCGTAACCCTGAAACTCAAACTCTGTTAGGAGAATCTTCGCTCCCTCAGTCAAATCCGCTAGTGGAAATGATCTGGAATTTAAAGCCGCTGCGAATTGCAGATATCAGGAGAGGATCGGATTTAGCTCCTGAAATGCGATCGCTCCTGACAGATTGGGGCATAAAATCTGGACTAATTCTCCCCCTGAAAACTCAAACAGGTCAATTGGGAGCAATTATTTGCAGTAATGCCAGTAGCGATCGCAATTGGAGCGATCGCGAAGTCGAACTATTGCAAGGTGTAGTGGATCAACTTGCGATCGCCATCGAACACGCAGAATTATTTGCCAAAATTAGTGCATCCGCCCTAGCAGCCCAAACACAAGCACGTCAATTAGAGACAGTTTTAAGAGATCTCAGACAGACTGAAGCACTACTAATTCAGACCGAAAAAATGTCAACCATCGGTCAAATGTTAGCCGGAATTGCCCATGAAATCAACAACCCAGTTAATTTTCTCACAGGGAACTTGCTCCACGCTCAAAACTCGATTCAAGACTTACTTAATCTAATTAATTACTATCGACAGTACTACCCCAATCCTGTCCCAGAAATACAAGAATACATTAAAGATATTGAGTTAGATTTCCTCACAGAAGACTTGCCCAAAATGATGTCGTCGATGCAGATGGGAGCCGACAGAATTAACGAGATTATCGTTTCTTTGCGCAACTTCTCACGAACCGATCCAGATGAAATGAACCCTGCTGACATCCATGAAGGGATTGACAGTACCTTACTAATCCTGCGTAACCGGATGAAACCCTGCGGCAATTATCCCGGCATCACCCTGATTAAAGAATACGGAAACCTCCCACCTGTCGAGTGCTACATCGGTCAGCTCAATCAAGTTTTTATGAATATTATTAGTAATTCTATCGATGCTTTAGAAGAGTTAAGATGTAAGGAGGAAAATACGAGGAAAAATAACACCAATTACCTGGAACCAACAATCTGGATTCGCACAGAATTATTAGACAATAATCAAGTCGTTATTAGGATTCGCGATAATGGACCAGGAATACCCAAAACTATTCTCAATCGTTTATTCGATCCCTTCTTCACTACCAAACCTTTAGGTAAAGGAACGGGTTTGGGACTATCAATTAGTCAGCAAATTATCGTCGAAAAACATGGTGGCGTACTTGAGTGTATCTCAGAGCCAGGAAAGGGCACTGAATTTTTGATTTCCATTCCCCTGAAAGAGGGAATGGGAAATGGGAAATAGGGAATGGAGGAACAGAGTTTTGAATTTTGAGTTTTG
>DOIX01000007.1 GCA_003511885.1 Cyanobacteria bacterium UBA11153 | reverse complement strand
TAAGAATTCGGAGATCTAAACCTGACGGGGCGACAACTTGGGCTAGAAGGTAGATTTAATAGGGTTTCAGCTCTTTGACCTCGCTGATAATAAGGTCGTTTATGTGGGCTGAGTGACATTAATTGAGTAGTTTGTTCGTGAAATAATTTTAGAGATTCTATCCAAGCATAACCATGTATACCAATATAAAAACTACTATGACGGCGATATATTCTCTGTTTTTCTTTGACTCGAGATGTATATTTAACTACTTTTTTATCCTCGATCTTTTCTCCAGACATAATCGCACTTGTGTAAGCGAATGTAATTATTATAATCAGGGTAATTAAACGATCACCACTAACACCTGTAGATTCAAGATTATACCCACCACTTTTATAGTCTCTAAACATTTCTTCAATACCAAAGCGCTTTTGATAACCTGACAAAGCTAGGTCTAAGCTCGAAAAATTTGTCAAGATAAACCACGCCTCTTTGGCTATTAACTTAATATTTGTCAGCTGACGGGGCGACAACTATGGCTATAAGGTATATTTGACAAGGGCTTCAGCTCTTCGACCTCGCTGATAATAAGGTTTTTTATGTGGGGATAATGACATTCATAGATCCGTTTGTTCGGTAAATAAATTGAGAGATTCTATCCAATTATAACCATGTATACCAATATAAAAATTGCTATGACGGCGGGATATTCTAAGCGCGATCGCTGATCTCTTAGTGCGATCGCTAGAGCGGTGGTTTAAAGCGCTGTCAATTACACCTGTGGTACAGAGGCAGGTGGATCCCAAGGTGCAAATGTGGCAGTTGTTGCAACGGGGTGGTGGTTGCTATAACTACTAATTGAGTCCTGGCGGGGCGACAACTATGGATAAAACCCTTACACAGTCTGACATGTAGCACATCTTCGTGTCCCAAAAATGAATCTATTTTTTGGCATTATTGAGAATGGTGCAAGTCCTGTTAGTCACAACAGACAGGGCTTTGAGGGTTGCTCTTTGTAAAGATATATAAAGTAGAACGTGACTTTTACTCAGTTGAGCCAAGAAAACCGCACTTACACCCCCTTTATGTAAATTTTTGTTAAGAAAAGTCAATAAAGCTTGCAAATACCTGCCATAAAAATTCATAATTACCTTAATCGAAAATTATCAACCTTGGTACATTTGCCTGCCAGTGGCAGCAACTCAATTAAATTTCTCTAAAAAGACAGGGGTATTTGTAAATGTTCGGTTTGTTCAACAAAAAATCTCAAGACAATGGCTCGGCTGCTAAAACTAAAAAATCTGGGGGGTATTTCCTAGAATTAGACGAAACTGGAAATGTGAAGTCAGATGCAGCAGCACCAGTAACAGCACCAGCGCCTGAAACGCCAGCAGCAACAGCACCAGCAGCAACAGCGCCAGCGGCAACGCCAAAAGCTAAGACAAAGACATCTGTGAAAAAGGCGACAGCAAAGGTAGCACCTGCACCAACTGTAGCTCCTAGTAATCCCAGAGTTGAACCCGAGCCTGGAGTAACCTTTGCACCCAGTAACTTGTTACCGCTTACTACTAATAGTAGCCGCCGTCGTCCAGGTCCTAGTATGAATGGTTTCTTGGACATGGCAAGTCAAATGAAGACTAAATAATTGCTACGGAGCAATCCTTCAGGAAACTGATAAAATCAGATTTTATCAGTTAGGTGACCTAAATTCAGATGGGGATTCAACCTCACCTGAGTTTAGGTCACTTTAAAGTTGTCGGAGTAAAACAATGCTGTTGAGGTTTTTTGAGAAAAGCAAGTCCGCTGTATAACTGAAAAGCGGAATCCCAAGGAGTGTGTTCCCTGCGAAATAAGTCGATATGGGAAGGCAAGCGAGAAAGCATTTCTTTGTAATCTATTGCTGTTTCACCAAAACTGGTAAAATCAGACCAAATTGGTATCTGAGGAAGCTGACAGTTGAGAAAAGCTCTTAAACTATTCCAATTTATTCTATTAGTTGCTTGACTGAAAACAGGCTTTTTTATTGATCCATTTTGACTACTTTCAACTTGGGGAGAAAGTCGAATTCCTTGTTGAAATTGATATTGAAGATCGTTAAGTCTCAGGATACTCTTTCTATTGGGTAAATGTAGATCAAAAAACTGTATATAGTCGAGGGTTTGTGTTTTACGCTGTAATTTCTGACGGGCATCTAGATCTACTACTTGTTCAAATATGGGTAAACGTCCTTCTACACATTGACTGACTTCTGACCAATTGAAGGTGAGGGAACCAGTCTGATTCTGATGGTTTTGGCAAACTATAGTAGTATTTCGTGCATTAAATTCGTCAAAATAATTCACTTTAAAAACATTAAGATTTTGAATGTCCGCTAGGGTAACCCAAAAACATGGAATTAACCCTTTCTGTAGGGATAAAGCATAAAATTTTAATTCTCCCACTGGTCCAGTACGGTATAAACGCCAGCCTCGTGTGGGTATTTGTAACCGGGCTGTATAGGGGTCTAATTGCATAATTTTAGCTAAGGTTTGAGCAGCATTTGATTTGTTTTGCGCATCGATGGCTTCGAGGATTAAAATACCAAATTGGTTACTATTAGGATCTGCGGTGGCTTGGGATAGGGCTTGTTGGCGTTGCTCTTTTTCAATTGTTTCTAATCTTTTCAATCCTTGACGGGCTTGAGAGATAATTTTTGGGCTGGTTGTATTCTGTAGTAATTGTCGGTAAACTGTTTCGGCTTCTGATAATTTTTGCCTTACTTCATGGAGGCGTGCGATATAAAGTTGTACCCAAGGGTTATTTGGTTCATCCTTGGCTAGCTGTTTGAGTAATCTAGCAGCGGTTTTGTAATCTTTCCTTTGAAAGGCTTCGATAACTTCGTCCATCATAAGAGTTAGTAGTTGGTTGGTAGTAGGCGATTAATCGCCTACTACCAGCTTATATATTTTGAGAAATTTTTGCCTCTAAAATGGATGATATTATTGATAAGGCAACTATGGGGGCGGTAATGCTGCGGAGGATACGTTTGCCCAAGGTAACGGGTTGGAATTCGGCGGCTTGGGCTTGGGCGATTTCTGATGGAGTCCAACCGCCTTCGGGGCCTGTGGCAATTATGATGGAGTTGGGTGGATAGTTGGTGGTTCGATTGGTATTTTGTAATAATTCTGAGGTGGTTAAGGAATTGAGTAGATGAGGGATATCGCCTCTTGCGATACAAATATAGCGATCGCAACCGAGGGACTTCACAGTATTGTAATCTTGACTAGCTTGTTGTTTCAGACTAGTGGTAAAGTCAAGAGGATCGTGTATAGTTGGGACTATTTGACGTTCCGATTGTTCCGCTGATTCTTGGGCGATGCGCCGCCAGCGTTGGACTTTCTGGGGACTGGGATTGAGGAGAGTGCGATCGCTCTTTACGGGGATAATCGATGTTACACCTAATTCTGTGGCTCCTGATATAATCTGTTCCAATCCATTTCCTTTGGGCATTGCTACTATTAATGTCACTGCTAATGGCAATTCTGTTTGTCTATCAATAGATTCAATAATGGTAGCTTGAGTTAGATTTTCTGCTAATTCGCTTAACCACCAACTACCCTCTCCATCCATGGCAATAAAGCGATTGCCTTTAGTTAATCGCAATACTTTGACTAAATAATGCTGTTGGCTATCGGTGAGAAAAATTTGCTGCTTTTCTCTTTGTGTTGGTGTGATGACTAATCTTTGTAGTTGAGTCAATCTATTCTCCAAGTTGTTGTTGATTGTTGGTTGTTAAGTTTTAATTATTTGTCTTCCTATTCCCCATTTATAAAATTATGAATCAATCTTCTGAAGAAAGACTCCGCCGCTGGCGATTAATTTTAGGTGGTGGAGAAGCTGATGGTATTTGTCAAGATGATGGCGTAGGAGATGGGAACGCTAACTTTAGCCTTAATGATAGTGACCAAAAGATAGATAATGCCCTTAGTTCCCTCTATGATGCAGAAAAGACTGGTGGATTGGGTGCTTCTTCTCCTCAAATAGCGCGTTGGTTAGGGGATATTCGTACTTATTTTCCCACATCAGTCGTCCGAGTGATGCAGAAAGATGCTTTAGAAAGACTGAATTTACAACAAATGTTATTGGAAAAAGAATTATTGGAAGCAGTTGAACCAGATATTCATTTAGTGGCTAATTTACTTTCTCTTCACAGTATTATGCCTACTGAAACGAAAGAAACTGCTCGAATGGTAGTCCGGCGGGTGGTTGATGAATTACAGCAAAAATTTACCAATCCGACTCGTCAAGCTATTATGGGTAGCCTGAATCGTGCGATCCAGAATCGTCGTCCCCGCTATCATGAAATTGATTGGCATCGGACGATTCGCGCTAACTTAAAACATTACCAACCCCAATATAAAACAATAATACCAGAAACTCGTATTGGTTACACGCGAAAACGTACCTCTTTACAAGATATTATCCTCTGTATCGATCAAAGTGGCTCGATGGCAACTTCTGTTGTTTATGCTGGGATTTTTGGATCGGTATTGGCATCTTTAACTGCCATTAAAACTAGGATCGTGGTTTTTGATACTTCAGTTGTAGACTTAAGCGATTTAGCAGAAGATCCTGTAGATTTGTTATTTGGTATTCATCTGGGAGGGGGTACAGATATCCATCGAGCCTTGAGTTATTGTCAAGGATTGCTAAGAAAGCAACAGGAAACTATTTTAATTTTAATTAGTGATTTGTATGAAGGAGGAAATCATCAAAAAATGCTGAAGCGAGTGACTGAATTACTGGGTTTAGGGGTTAAGTTAATTATTTTGTTATCTCTTAGCGATGATGGTACGCCAGATTATGACTGCAAGATGGCGGATAAATTAGCAGGATTAGGAATTCCTGTGTTAGCTTGTACGCCTGATTTATTCCCCGATTTAATGGCGGCTGCAATTGGCGGGAAAGATATTAGAGTATGGGCAGGAAAGCAAGATATGATGATAGCTCGTAATGAGTAAAAATGCAGTTGATAGTTGATAGTTAACAGTTGACAGTTATTTGATGAATATTAAGCCCCATATCAATCAAGGCTTCAAGGCTTTCCTCATGACGTTATTTCCGTCTTAAAACGGGCGATTGCTATAATTTTAGGAGAAATTGTAGGAGTAGGTTTTGTGGTTAGGTAATCATTATTCATAAGGATTAACTTTATAAACCTGCTCCTACATTTAGGCCATTTTTTTTAGTCAATTGGTATGCTTTATGGCTAATAATGACTGCCTGATTTACGATGATGTACCGCAGTTATCCCCGTAGACTGTAGCACTTTGCCATTATTAACTCCGGCATAAACTAACCAATGATCTCCACATTCCATTCGATTTTTTACCGTGCATTCTAGATAAGCTAAAGCCTCGTTAAGGATAGGACAACCGTTTTCAGATTCTATTACATTTAAACCAGCAAAACGATCTTCACCTGGGGCAAAAGGCTTGAGAAAATGTCGGCGAATAGTCTTGCCTTCTTGTAAGATATTTAGGACAAAGTTATCGCCAGTATGAGTAAGAGATTCTACTGCCCTATCTTTTGCGATCGCAACTGTGATACCGGGAGGATTAAAACTTGCCTGTGTCACCCATGAGGCTAACATTCCACTACTAATATTTTCCCGTTTAGCAGATAAGACGCAGAGGGATCCAACCACTCTTCCTACTGCTTGCTCAGTGCGATCGATTTGCGAGGTACTAACACTTTGCCAAGGGGCGCGAACTTTCTTGGATTTTTTCAATTCTTGGGCAAAATCTGTCCCTGTTTCTTTGCATTGTTGGAGGGTAATATCGTTAGGTTTAAACTTGACTCGAATCGATTCAAATCCTAACCGATATCCCGCATCTTTGAGTTTAGTTTCTATTTCATCAACTGCTTCTCCACTCCAACCGAATGAACCAAAAACCCCAGCTAATTTAGTTTTCGTCGCCGTTGATAAAACAATCCCTAAAGCTGTTTGGACTTGGGTAGGCATGTGTCCGCCCAAAGTAGGGGAACCGATGATAAATCCATCACATTTTTGGACAGCGGCTTCAATTTCTGCAGTATCGGCAAATTCGCAGTTAATCGATTCAACAGCTACACCTGCTTTGGTAATACCTTTAGCTAGGGCTTGGGCTAAGGTGGCTGTATTGCCATAAGCCGAAGCATAAATTAAGGCAACTTTTAACTCTTGATCTTTTTGTTCTTGACTCCAGTTGCGATAGTCATGAGTTAATCTGCTCAAACTATAGCGTATAATCGAACCATGTCCTGGTGCATAAAACTTAGGAGAAACTAAGGCTAATTTGTCCAATGCTGCTTCTACTTGTTTGGCTTGAGATGCGTGGAGGCAATCATAATAATAGCGTCGATCCTCATCTAACTGTTTCCAATTTTCATCAAAAACTGCATCGCCGCAAACATGGGAACCAAAGAGTTTATCGGTAAATAAAATACGAGATCCCGAGTCAAAGGTACAAAGTCCATCAGGCCAACGAGGAGTGGGAATGGTAATAAATTGCAATTGATGTTCTTTCCCTAAATCCAAAGTATCTTCAGGGCGAGGAGTCAAGATTTTTAGCTCTTGTTCCGGAAAAGCTGTCCGCAAAGCAACTGCACCAGGTTTAGAGCAAACCAAGGTAATATTTGGCGCTAATTCTAGCAAAGATTTGAGGGTGAAAATGCGATTGGGATTGACATGCCCTAGGATGATATAATCCAACTGCTGAAGATCGAGCAACTCTTGTAATTTACTGAGGAAAATTGCAGTAAACGATTCACCTGGAGGATCGATTAGTACAGTTTTTTCCCCTTGAATTAGGTAAGAATTGGCAGTTGTGCCTTTTTGGAGGGAATATTCCACTTCAAACTTCAGTCTATCCCAAGTGCGCGATCGCAATACTGTTGTATCAGTTGTACCAATTGGGCTAACTTGAACGTCACGGGGTTTGATTTCTGTCATGGTTGGTTATTTTTTATGTGTTATTAGTTATTGGTGGGAAGTTGAGTGCTAGAGGCTGGGAAAAAGCAATTAGCAATTAGCCATTAGCTATTTACTAATTTTTTTTAACTGACAATCTTTTTTCCGGATCGATACCACTAAAAGTTGGCGGAATCCAAACTCGGACAATTAGAAGTGCGCCCATGACTAATAAGAATATACAGGCAGCTAAAATTTGCACCCAGGATGTTTCTAAAACTCCTCGGACAATCACTTCTCGCAAAACGGATACAATAGACACTTCCACTGCTACTCCAATCGATACCCGTTGCTCTTGTAAGTAAATAATTAGCAGTCGAAATAACTCGACCAAAATTAGTAAAAATAGGATATCTGCGGTGACATTTGGAAAATCCAAAGGAGGGAGTAGAGATAAAAACATTGCTCGTAATTCGATTGCCATGAAAGCAAATAAACCAATACAAATGGAAATGATAAATAAGTCTTGAATTGTTTCTAGGGCACGTACAATACGGTTCCGCTTAAACCACTCGTAGCTGTTAGTAGGTGGGTTATTTAAAGTATTTTGCATCTGAGTTTCCTCTCCCCTGTGTCTGTAAAACTCAGTTTACATCCTATTTGCTTATAAGAAAATAGTTTTTTATTTGATTTGGTTATGATATTAATCAAGATTAACATAATACGACTTTTTCATAAGCTAAATCTATTGATGGCTTTGGTATAGCTTATACAGCGGCTTGCAGTCGCATGAGGTAAACTTGAAACAATACTGAAAAAAACTTTGTATTATGGGTGTACCTCACTCAGGTGAAATCCGCTATAGTAGCTTGCTGTCGGAGATATCCACAAATTCTCTAAGAAGTCGGGGATTTGGGCTAGGTATGGAAATTTGGAACTAATTATTACTATTTCAATGTCTATCTTTCCGTCTACTGTTGGTGAAAGGATAGCTGAAAAAGAGCAACAATGAAGCTTAAATCAAAAAACCAACCGATAGAACTATTGCCCCAAGCCGCGAACCCGTCAAATACCTGATTTCTTTTTACACGTTTAGGATGACCAATAGTAGTTTAATCTGAAAGAAGTCAAATTACTTAATTTATGCTAATAAACTTAATTTTTATTTACAAAAATTAAGTTTATTAATCATCTCTTCCTGGTTTGCGAACTGACAAGTCAGCGCTTCGCTATCGCACCACCTGAGATAATTGACAATTTTTTAGATTAAACAAAATGCTGCAAAGCTCTTGTTTACTGGCTTTCAGCTTCGACTCTTTCGTCGAACTCAGGTCAGGTAAATTAAGGAAGTTAGAATAATTAACTTTTTTTGCAGATATTATTATAGATAAAAAAAGTGTCAAATGATTGTACAGCAATCATTTGACACTTGATTCATTCCGAATGCATTCTCTATAGCAATCCTAAATCATTTGTG
>DOIX01000392.1:13680-13860 GCA_003511885.1 Cyanobacteria bacterium UBA11153 | reverse complement strand
CTCCCCCCTCGCTGCCATTGAGGAGAACCCCCCTTTATATATCGGTTTGCACCACCTGACACTTTTAGCAATGGTTTGTTACATTTATTTACATAGATAAGTAACAAAACTAAACAAACCACTAGGAGCGAGTTTCATGTTAGTAGCATTGATTTCCGTATTAATCGTTGGTTGGGTTGC
>DOIX01000392.1:9497-13476 GCA_003511885.1 Cyanobacteria bacterium UBA11153 | reverse complement strand
TTAATCGTTGGTTGGGTTGCAGCTTCTGTCATCGGCACTCAAGCATACTTCCTCGGCGAGCAAACCAAACCCATTCACGAGCGCAACTGGCGCTCCGAAGGCTTTGAGCAACTAGCGAAAGCATTTACTGGTAAGGAAACTGACTTCAGCAACCGTACTCCAGGATTTACTTTAGATGCTTACTCCAGTCAGTTTCTACCTAATGAGTAGATACCAGGTATAGCAAAAGTCAAAAGTCAAATGGTTGTTGTGAATTGGTATCTGGCATTTAAGGATATCCTAACTGCCTTGGCGAAAATATAAACATTACATATTGATTTAGGGAGGTAATTCTTAGAGAAGGAAAAAAATCTCATCAAAGAAAGTTGGATAACGCCGTTGGATTAACTTCCAGCGGCATTTTTGATTCAGGGGGAGTAGCTAATGGCAGAGCGGTTAAGAGAATAGGGAGAAAATCGTCGCTCCCCATTCCCTATTTTCCTATCGCCGACGTTGTTGTAATTGACGATAAACATCTTTGATTTCCACCCCATGATGTGCCATGGCAACGAGAGTGTGATAAAGTAAGTCAGCAACTTCAGATGCGATCGCATTTTTGTCGTCGTCTTTGCAAGCCATGACTACTTCAGCGGATTCTTCGCCAATTTTTTTGAGAATCTTGTTATCGCCGCCGTTGAATAGTTTGCAGGTGTAGGAAGTTTCGATTGGGTTATCGCGGCGATCGCAAATTACTTCAAATACTTGAGATAATGTATCTGCTGGGGGAGGGGCTGTTGTGCCTTCGACTTGGTGAAAGCAACTCCGATGCCCGGTATGGCAAGCAATATCGCCGATTTGCTCGATAGTAATGAGGAGGGCATCGCTATCGCAATCATAACGGAGCGATCGCACTTTTTGAATATGTCCTGATGTTGCGCCTTTGTGCCATAATTCCTGACGAGAGCGACTCCAATACCAAGCTTCGCCTGTTTCCAGAGTTTTCTGTAAGGACTCCCGGTTCATCCAAGCCATCATCAGGATTGTACCATCAAGGTAATCTTGTGCGATCGCGGGGACTAATCCTTGCTCGTTGTAGCAGATTTCCTCAAAGGGGATAGATTGATTTGATAGAGTAGTTTTACTTCCTGGCATCTTGGTCAAACCTCTGTGTTATTGACTATAATCATAATCTCACCATCTTTTTCACCTCTGTCAAGGAAACCTTATAAATATTTTCTTCTTCCTTTTTAGCTGCTCTTCAGTCTCTTAAATCTTCTTAAGATTTTCATAATTCCTTAAGTACTATAGCAGTTTGCGACTCGGTGAGGTAGGGCAAAAATTTATGCTGCTATCCTGTTACTCTATCTGACTGTGAAGAATATTCCACCAAGTTGCCACCCGCTATAATCCTCATTCATTAGCTTTGTTTCCTAGTATGTCATAGTTTATTACTTCTCTTTAAATCCAGTAGCATTGAGGATGATAGTAGAGCCTTTTCGTACTGTTAAAGTTGTCGCTCCTGATGAGGATGAGCCACCCTCAGTAATCGGTTGTTCGATAATGTAGGAATAATCTCCATTCTGCCAAACCATCAGACAATTACCATTTCGACAGGTAACTGTACCGCCTTGTAACTTAAGACAATTGCCTTTAGCATCGCAGCCATTGTAACTTAGGTTTCCAGTGCCGTTAACTCCATTCCAGGATCCCGTATTATCAATTGTTATCGTCCATTCCCCGTTACTTAGAGTTTGTGTATCTTTATTCTGAGTGGATTTTCCTGATTTTTCTTCAATAACATCCATTTTGCTGATGATAGTTTCTTTCCTGGTTTTGCCGCAAGGCTCGGCACTTTGACAGTCATTCAGGTTGGCTACTTCATAACTCAATTTTACTTTTTCATTTAAGATTTCTTCTTTGCCTTCACATGCCTCAAAAGATGCACTAATTTCGTGAGTTTTGCCATTTTCATCGACTAAACTAACATAGCAGCTAATATCTCCATGTACGATACTTTTGATTGTCCCAACTTCAAGCTTTCCTGATGTGGGTTGCTCAGTTGAATTAATCTTAGCTTGGGTGCTACTTTCAGGATCGTTAGGAGAATTGGTTTTGCCATTAGCTTGGCTTTGAGAAGAAGTATTCTGATTGAGATTACCTTCTGATTTAATTGCCGTAGAATTAGCCGAAGTTGTCTTAATTGGGGATTGAGTTTCTTCCTCGGTATTTTCCTGATTCTTGAGTGCAGTTGAATTTGATGAAGAATTATCTGATTCAGTCTTAGAGGCAGGAGTAGTATCTCTTTGAGTATCATTAGCCTTATTTGTCTGTGGCTGACTGCAACCGAATATGCCTAGCGATAAAATAGCGATCGCAGTTATATAGGTTAATCTCTTCATTTCTGTCTCCTTGTGATGATTGGTATAGACTTGTACCAGATTGAGTATTGACTGATAACTTACGTTTTTGTAAATCAACAGATTCTCACCTTCCCCAGCCCTTCTCCATCCCCCCTCCCCTCTTCAGAGGTGAGGAGAGGAAAGGAGAAAGAATAAATTTTTCTTTCTTTTGCCTAAGAAAATAAAAAATCTTGCCCCCCCTTCCCTGGTAGGGAAGGGGGCTGGGGGGTTAGGTTTTTCCCTGGTTGAAAATGATGCAAGATATCAGTATTGATCGAGTTTAACTATTGCGATCGCAAATTGTCATCCCCTGGATGGTTAAAAATTATGATAAAATTTTTTTAACTACTGACAACTAAGGCGCGAGCAGCTTCGCTCCTCCAATCAGGCAATCGCAAAATCTTCACTAGATATCCTCCACAAGACTAGGAGACATTACTCATGCCACTCATGACAATTAAAGATGCCCAAGAAGTACAAGCAATTCTCAAAGAAGCAGGGCATGATTACCAAATAGAACTTAAAGATGGGAAAATTATCGTTATGGGACCTTCAGATATCGTATCAAGTGAAGTAGGTTCTTTGTTAATTAGATTGCTAGGAAATTGGATTTACCCGCGTCGATTAGGACGGATTTTTGACTCGGCAGGCGGTTTTGTCTTACCAGATAGTAACCTGACTGCACCCGATGTATCATTTGTCCGCGCTCAACGTCTGAGACGAAGTATCCGCTATTTCGCCGAAATGGTTCCTGATTTAGTAGTAGAAATTAAATCCCAAAGTGATAGAATCAAAAAACTCGAAAAGAAAGTTAAAAACTTTATCAAATTGGGTGCAATAGTAGGGATTGTTATCGATCCAGATTTAGAAACAGTTAAGGTTTTTCGTCCCAACAGCCAACCCATCTTATTACAAAATGACGACATTTTAACAATTCCCGAACTCTTTCCCGGTTGGGAAATAAAAATTACCGAATTATGGCCTCCTGTATTTACAGAAGAAGAAACTTAAAAAATCTCAGATTAAGCTTAAAACTTTGCGCTCTTTGCGCCTGCTTTTGCACTCTTTGGGTTAAACTGAAGCCCCCCGAACAGGTGTACTTTAGTACGCCTCAAATATTGATTATTGAAAGGGTTATAGCAATTTTGAACGAGTTTGTACTAAAGATACGTACCCATGTAGGAGTTGCAAAAATGGTGCGATCGCGCTATTTTTGCAATAGACTTCTTGAACAAACAATCTCAAACCCTTACCCTGTCCAGATCAAAACCTAGTTTCTGGAGATGTCTAATAGACAAGAGATCGACTGAAACCCTCGCTACATCAAAGTTTCATCGATTGTACCCATGTAATGCGACTTAAAAATGGCTGAAAGTCGCACGGCGAGACAGTTTTTATTTTTTTGCAGGGGGAACTTCCGCTTAAAAAAAATATCGATGGGATTCGCTTCACAACCAGCCTATATGGCAAGGGACTAGGGGCTAGAGGAAAAAGCTGTCATAATCAATGGTTTGAGGAATTAAGCATATCTTAACCGCCAGGGCGGTTGCTATAACTTTTAAAATTTGCTTTCGCTACATAGGGCTTGCTGTATAAAGCTG